>VFZS01001031.1 GCA_016871095.1 Acidobacteriota bacterium | reverse complement strand
TGTGAAGCCGGTTCCGCCGGCGAACCCGGCCAATCCAGCAGACCCCGATGATGCCTATGGCATACGAGCCGACCTCAGCCGCGTGACCATTTCGGGCGGCGTGCGCATCGTGGGCATACAGCCGGAGTCGGTGACCCGCCAGGCGGACGGACATCTGGAGCTGAGCGTCAGCGCGGCCGGCGACTTCTCGCTCTACAGGCTGACCATCAACGTTCCGGCGCTCGATCCCTTCAGCAACCACGTACGCTTCTCGTTCAAGGCCGCCTGCCCTTCGGACTTCGACTGCCGGCAGGAGGCGGTGTGCCCTCCCCAGGTGCGCGTCGAGCCGCGGCTGGACTACCAGGCCAAGGACTACGCCAGTTTCCGCCGCATGCTGCTCGACCTGGCGGGACGCCTCAATCCGAATTTCACCGAGCGCAACCCGGCCGAGCTGGGTATCGCTCTGGTGGAGCTGCTCGCTTACGAGGGTGATCAGCTTTCTTACTTCCAGGACGCGGTGGCTAACGAGGCCTACCTGGAGACGGTGCGTCAGCGCATCTCGGCGCGGCGTCACGCCCGGCTGATCGACTACCGCATGCACGACGGGCGCAACGCCTGGACCTGGGTGCACCTCCAGGTCAGCGCCGCGGCTTCTCTGGCGATGGGCACGAAGCTGCTGACCCGGCTGCTGGCGCCGCTGTCAGGGACCACCGGCCCTCCGGGCCTGGTGGTCGAGGAATCGCGCATCACGGCGGATGCGCTCGAGCAGGACCCGGCCCTGGCGACGGCGGCCGTCTTCGAAACCACGCATCCGGCCAGCTTCGATCCCCGCAACAACGAGATCTACGTGCACACCTGGGGGAACGAGGAGTGCTGCCTCGCTCCGGGCGCGCGCGAGGCGCACCTGTACACGCTGTCGCCGGGCACGTCCACGGCGACGCGGCCGGTGCTGGCGAAGGGCGACTATCTGCTGTTCGAGGAGGTAACGGGCCCCGCGACCGGCCTGACCGCCGACGCTGATCCCCTGCACCGGCAAGCGGTGCGCATCGACCAGGAGCCTGAGGCGACCGAAGACCCGGTCTACAACAGCACAATCGTGAACGGGGCGCTCCAGCGGCGGCAGGCTGGGGACCCGGCCCTGCCGCTCCTAAGGGTGCGCTGGCGGCGGGAGGATGCGCTCAGCTTTCCGCTGTGCATATCCGCGCGGCTGCCCGGCGAGGAGACTCCGCGGAACGTCTCCGTGGTCCGCGGGAATCTGGTGCTGGCCGACCATGGCATCACCACTTCAGAAACGCTGAGCGTGGATGGCGCGGTCGCTGGGGACACAGCCTTCCGCCTGGCGCTCACCCGCTCCCCGCTCACCCTCCAGCAGCAGCCCGACACTGTCAGCTACGACGCGGGCACCGGCCGGCTGCTCACTCCCCGCATTGAGCCTTCCGGCGACCCGCGTTCGGCGCGCCCGGCGGCGGCGCTGCTGGCGGCGTTCCCCACTGGCGTCGAACTGTGGACGGCGGCGCCCGATC
>VFZS01001030.1 GCA_016871095.1 Acidobacteriota bacterium | reverse complement strand
GTGTACCGGCGGCAGTGCTCCCTTGGCCTGCGACAGCGCTTCCCGCGGATGCCGCAGCAGGTATTCTTGCTGGCGCCGTTCGGCACAGCCGAGCCAGAGCTTCACCACGCCGGCCAGCTCGGCGCTCGACAGCGCTTCGCGTCGCATCGCTTCCAGCACTTCGGCCTGGTTGCCCTGCGGCAACTGCACAATCTGCCGCGCCGCCGTCGCTGTCAGCAGTCCTACGCGCAACTCGTCCTGCGCCTTGGGCCCCAGCCGCTCGATCAACGCCAGCCGCCGGCACACCCAGCTTTTGTGCCGCCCCAGCAGTTCCGCCACTTCTACCTGGCTCATCCCGTCTTCCCGTACCAGCGCCTGGATGATCCAGGCTTCTTCCAGCTCCCGCGTGCGGCCTCCGGTGCGATTTAGCCCGTACATGGCTGCCTTGGCCGTCCGCTCGTCCGCTTCCAGCAGCCGGGCCGACAGGTGCGACACTGGCGCCAGCGTGCGCGCGGCTCCTAGCCGCTTGAAGCCGTCGATGAGTTCGTAGCGCTCCTGGCGCCGGCAGACGACCACCGGCGACAGTTGCCCGTAGCGCTTGAGTGATCGCGCCATTGCCCGCTCAGCGTCCGGCAGGTGCAGGCGATAGCGGCCGTAGTGTTCGCCGATTTCCGCGCATCTCAGCTCCAGCAGGCTCTGGTTCGCCCAACGCAGCACAGGTTGAATGTAATCGCACCCGCCGGCGGCGATCAATATCTCAAGGTCATTTCCGGGCCGGCGGCGCGGCCACCGGTACCGGCCTTCCGCGCAGCCTTCTCCAGTAGCCCTCCCGCTCCCGGACACGTTCCATGGCGCGCCGGCAGTTGTGCGCGGCCGGATCGAATGGGACGACGCCCACGACGGCCGTCTCCCACTGCTGGTCATCGATGGCCGAGAGATCGACTGGGACCAGTTCGGCCGCATGTTGATGAGCTACGAGGGATGGCAGTTCAAGCTGACTCTGGCGGATAAGAGCGAAGAGCTGTGAGCCGTTCGGACGGGGCCTCGTTCTCCATGACGAGGTTCGCCGCGGCCAGCCGCAGCGCGCTCGCCTTCTCCGTTGAGTCCGGGTTAAGCGCGCCACTCAATTCATCCCTAACCAGTTTGCCTTTCCCTGCCGCACCGCGGGCTGTGTGAATCGTCGGCCGCCCGGTGGGCCACTCACCGCCATCCGGGTTTCGCGCCTTGGTCCGCACTGGCCCCGCCAAAGTGGCCCCTTCGCTCGCCGCCGTTGACAGCGAGGGCTGTTCGAGCGATCAGGCGGCTGGCCGTTCCAGCGGGAGCTTCAGCAACTGGCTGCGCTGCTCAAGCCGCGGGGCGCCGGGCAGAGGCCCCTCCTGGCGCCGCCGTCCATTCGATTGAGACCATGCCCAAGACCGTAACTTCGGAGAGACTGGCCGAGCGGATCTGCCGACGTCTGGGCCTGCCCACGGCCGACAACGCGGAGACGTTATCGCAGTTGTTGCGCGAAGCGCTGATTGAGATGCG
>VFZS01001029.1 GCA_016871095.1 Acidobacteriota bacterium | reverse complement strand
GGCTGGAGGTCGGTACTTCACCGGCCGCCCCAAAGCTTGCGCCTCCGCTAAAGAAGCTTCCTTCAGGCGCCGGCGAACGCCGGGCGAGGCGCATTCGTTACAGCCTGGCGCTCGAGGACAGATTCGTGGTCGTGGAGCACGTCCCCGCGGCGGTGTGCGATCACTGCGGCGAGACGACCCTGGATCCGGGGGTGGTGGAGCGCTTGCAGGAAACGTTTTGGGCGTCGCGCTCCCCGGTGCGAACGCTCGAAACGCCGGTGTACGAGTTCGCATAGTCGGCGCGGGCGCCGCAAGCGAACGCGCATGCGCCACGGGGGGAAACGGACTCGGCACTTCGCGTATAATCAACCGACGTGGATCTATTTCCTGCGCTCTGGCTCCAGGCGGATCGCGCCAGCCTGCTTTCGCTAAACCCGGTTGACCTGGCCATCATCATCGTCTACTTCGCCGCGGTGCTGGCCATCGGCTTCTACCTCAAGCGCCACACGCGCACCGGTGAGGACTTCTTCCTGGCCGGCCGGGAGATGACCGCCTGGGTGGCGGGACTGAGCTTCCTGGCCGCCAACCTGGGCTCGCTCGAGCTGATGGGTTGGGCGGCCGCGGCCTACCAATACGGCATCCTGGCCACGCACTGGTACTGGATCGGGGCCATCCCGGCCATGCTGTTCCTGGGCCTGGTGATGATGCCCTTCTACTACATCTCGAAGACCCATTCGGTGCCCGGCTACCTCAAACTGCGCTTCGGCGAGCCGGCGCGGGCGCTCTCGGCCATCAGTTTCGCCTTCATGACCGTGCTGATGAGCGGCATCAATATGTACTCGATGGCGCTGGTGTTGAAGGTGGTGCTGGGCTGGGACATCCATTTCTCGATCTGGGTGGCCTCGCTGACCGTGGCGGTCTACGTGGCCTCGGCCGGGTTGCTGTCGGCCATCTTCAACGAGGTGCTGCAATTCGTGCTGATCTGGCTGGGCGCGCTGCTGATCCCGCTACTGGGATTGATCGAGTCGGGCGGCTGGGACGGCCTGACGGCGCGCATCGCGGAACGCTTCCAGGGCCAGGACTTCACCCACCTGTGGCGCACCATGGGATCGTTCGGCGACAACCCCATGGGCATACACTGGACCGGCATCGTTTTGGGCCTGGGCTGGGTGATCAGCTTCGGCTACTGGACCACGGACTTCCTGGTGGTGCAGCGGGTGCTGGCGGCCAAGGACCTTCGTTCGGCCAAGCTGGCGCCCATCATCGGTGCGGCCTTCAAGATGATGGTGCCGTTCATCGTGATCCTGCCCGGGCTGCTGGGCCTGGCGCTGCTGCCCATGGAGCTGGTAGGCGAAAGCGAGGCCATCGCCACGGGCGGGCACAGCTACAACGAGGTGCTGCCGCTGATGCTGGCGCGCTACTGCGGTCCCGGGCTGCTGGGGCTGGGAATCACGGCGCTGATCGCGGGCTTCATGTCCGGCATGGCGGGCAACGTGAGCGCCTTCGCCACGGTGTGGACTTACGACAT
>VFZS01001028.1 GCA_016871095.1 Acidobacteriota bacterium | reverse complement strand
GAGCGGTTGCTGTGCGAGGCCACGTAGGCGAAGCGGAAATCGTCCGTCAGCAGCGCGCCCACGAGCGCCGCCGAAGCCGCCGTGACCAGCCCCCACACGGCGAAGACGGCGCGCCGCGAGCTTTCCACCAGCAGCGCATTGCGCTTCCAGCCACCCGCCGCGGAGGCCACCGCGGCGTACAGCGAAAGACAGAACGCAACCAGCAGCGCGATAGTGCCCAGGTTTTCCATACGGGGGCTAGAGGCCGGCCTTGGTCACGGGCGCTCCCGGAGGGCGGCCCGGCTGGGCCTCGTACTTGGAGGCGCACTTGGCCTGGACCTTGCTGGCCAGGAACACGCCGTCACGCGCGAGCTGGCCGTCGGCCACGGCTTGCGCGCCGTCGCGGAAGGTGTCCGGCAGCGGCGCCGTGCCCTGGTAGACCACGCGCAGCTTGCGGTGCTCCTGGCGCAACACGAAGTGCACCCGGCCTCCCGTGCGCTCGATGGAACCGGTCTCCACGTCCCCGGCCACGCGCAGCCGCTTGCCCAGGGCGCCGGCCCCCATCTGGTCCAGCTCCGCGATGGTCTTGTAGTAAGTCTTGGTTTCGCTGAAGCCGCCCGCGGCCAGCCACACCAGCGTTCCCACGATCACCACCACCAGCGCGCCGAACTTCCAGTGTGCCTTCATTCCAGCCCCTCTCCCCAGTATACTTCGGAACCCGGGGACACCTTAGGGGACAGCCCGCGTGTTCCCCCGTGCGGGAACGTTCCGTCTGTCACCCCAGGTGCGCGGAACCTGCGGCCACCCAGGGGGACAGCCCGCGTGTTCCCCGTGCGGGAGAGTTCCGTCTGTCCCCCCAGGCTGGTCAGCGATTAGAAGTCGAGCCGGAGGCCCATGGTGATCACCCGCGGGCCCTGCTGCGGGCCGGTCGGCGCGCCGAAGTTCACGTGGCCCACAGTGCCCACCACACCACCGAAGCTGGTGCGGTTGAAGATATTGAAGGCATCCGCGCGATAGACCAGGTCGATGGAGCGCTCGCCGGCGTAGCGAAACTTCATGCGCTTCTGGATGGAGAAGTTCTCGATGAAGATAGGCGGCTGGCGGAAGTCGCTGTAGTATGTGGCCGCGTTGCCCAGTTCAAACTGGCCCGGAACGGCGAACGGCGAGTTGGCGCCGGAGTTGAACCAGCGGATGCCGGTGTTGCCCGGGTCCAGACTGCCGCGGTCCACGCCGGTGCGGATGGCGTTGCCGGTGACGTTGGCCTTCTTGAAGCGGGTGAACAGCACCCCGCTGCCCAGGGTGTTGGGGGCGGAGACCTGGATCAGGCTGCCGTTGTAGTAACGCTGGGCCGCGGCGACGGTCCAGTGGCCGACCAGCAGATCCAGCCAACGGTTCTCGGTATTGAGGAACTTCTTGCCCCGGCCCAGCGGCAGGTCGTAGCTGTTGAGGATATTCAGCACGTGCGGCTGATCGAAGGGCAGGAACGACTTCATGTCCCTGAGGTTGTAGTTATCCTGCGCCTGGACCTG
>VFZS01001027.1 GCA_016871095.1 Acidobacteriota bacterium | reverse complement strand
GCCACCACGAACCACACCAATCCCATGGGCACGCTGCACGGCGGGGTGCTGTGCACGCTGGCCGACACCGCCATGGGCATCGCCCACGCTTCGATTCTGAAGGACGACGAGAGCTACGCCACGGTCGAGCTGAAAATCAACTTCCTGCGCCCGGTACGGGAGGAGAAGGTGCGCGCTATCGGCAAAGTGGTCCGCGCGGGCAGGACCCTGGTGCTGCTGGAGTGCGACATCGTCAACGGCGACGGTCAGTTGGCGGCCCGGGCCATGAGCACGTCGATGACGCTGCGGGGCGACCCTACACGCTGACCACCGGGCACGGCGACTGCCGGATGATGGCGTAGGCGTTGGTGCGCAGCCGCCCGAAGATGCCCGCGGCGGAGCCGCGCCCGATCACCAGCAGATCGGCCTGCGCCCGCTCGGCGTTGCGGCACACCACCTTCGGAGGATCGCCTCCGTCGATGATGATCTCCGCGTCGGGCGCCAGGTTTTCGGCCAGCTCCTCGAGCTTGTCCCGGACCTCGCGCGCCAGCCGCTCGGTGGCCTCCCGGTCGAAGCACTCACCGGGCCGCACCTCGACGCAGGGCACGGCGTGCAGCAACGCCAGGCGCGCCCCCAGCGCCGCGGCCACACCCGCGGCCCACTCCAGAGCCCTGCGGCTCTGCGGCCCCAGGTCCAGCGCGCACATCACGGTCCGAAAGGCGATAGTCTCGGCCGCCGCCTGCTCCATGTGGACGCCCGTCAGCACCGGGCAATCCGCGTCATGCAGCACCTTGGCGGTCACCGAGCCCAGAATGAAGCGCCGGAACGGCCCGTAGCCGTGCGTGGGCATGGCGATAGCGTCGGCGCGTCCGCTCTGGGCGTAGCGGACGATCGTCTCGGCCGGGGCGCCATCGGCCAGCACGCGCCTCACCTGCGCGCCCGCCAGTTCGCGGGTCAGGAAGGCGTCCAACTGCCTGCGGGCCTGCTCGGTGCGGTTGGCCAGGAGATCATTCATGACCGTGCCGCCGAACTCCAGCGTGCTGAATTCGTACCGCATAGGCTCCAGAACGTGCAGCAAGGTGATCTCGGACTGGAACCGTGCCGCCAGAGCCTTGGCGTAGCGGGCCGCACCCAGGCAACGTTCGGAGAAGTCCACCGGAACCAGGATCTTGGCCAGTGTGGGCATGTGCGCTCCTCCGCGCGGCTCTATTGTAACCCAGCCCGAAGGGGCTATTGACTGCCCGCCACGCCCAGATCGGAGAGCACCTTGGGGGCGGTCTCCTCCATGGCCAGCAGACGGTGGCAACTGTTGCAGTCCTGCGAGATGATGCGGCCGCCCTCGCCGGAGTGCCGGTCATCGTGACAGCGGAAGCAGCCTGGAAAATCAGTGTGCCCGATGTTGTTGACGTACGTGCCCCAGCCGACCTTCATGCGGGGAAAGACGTTGCGCTGGTAAATCTCCGCCAGCGCTTCGGCCGCGCGGGTGGCCTCCGCCCGCCCTCCGTAGCGCTCCCGCAACGCTGCCCGTATA
>VFZS01001026.1 GCA_016871095.1 Acidobacteriota bacterium | reverse complement strand
CGCCGCTCGAAGCGCCGGAAGCCCGGCAGCTCCGCCGAGATCAGGTAGTCTCCAATAGGCAGGAAGCGGATCACATAGAAGCCGGATTCGTTCGTCTTGGCGGGGTGCTTCACCCCGGTTTGTGTATTGAGGGCGACGACCTCCGCACCGACGACTACCGCGCCTTGCGCGTCCGTCACCACGCCGCTGATGGTGGCCTGGGGCGACTGCGCCGCCAGCAGGCCCGCCAACAGAAGAAGCCCAGCGAAACACCTGCGCATTTCAACCTCCGCGCCGATCATTCTAACACCCCCCGGCGCACGCCCGTTCTGCGAGAATGACGGAATGAACCCAGGCATCGAGAACATCCGCCGCCGCGGCAGCCGCATCGTCGCCGAGGGCAAGCACATGCTGGGGGCCGCTTCGCTGCTGCTGGCCGAAGGCGTCATCGAGTCCTTCGACGATCTGCGGAAGCCGTTCGTCACCATCATCAATTCCTACACCACGCAGATCCCGGGCCACGCCCACCTGGACCAGCTCGGCGCGGTGGCGCGCGAGGAGCTGAAGGCGCTGGGCTTCAACGTCTGGTACGCCAACATCGGCGCGGCCATCTGCGACGGCATCGCCATGGGGCACTTCGGCATGAAGTACTCGCTGCCCTCGCGCGAGCTGATCTCCGACCAGATCGAATCCATCATCGGCGCGCATCCCTGCGACGCCTGGATCGGCATCGGCAACTGCGACAAGATCGTGCCCGCCATGTACAACGCCATGGCTCGGATCAACATTCCGGCGGTGTACGTGAGCGGCGGTCCGATGCTGGCGGGGCACAACAACACGGACCTCATCAGCGTCTTCGAGGCGGTGGGCCGCGAGAGCGCGGGCAAGATCAGCGAGGCCGAGCTGCGCCGCATCGCCGAAGGCGCCTGCCGCTCCTGCGGGAGCTGCGCCGGGATGTTCACCGCCAACTCGATGAACTGCCTGGGCGAGGTGATCGGGCTGGCGCTGCCGGGCAACGGGACCATTCCCGCCGCGCGCTGGGTGGACCAGCCGGGCGGCGCCTGGGTGCTCAACCCCGACCGCCTCGAGCTGGTGCGCCAGGCCGCGCACGCGCTAAGACGCTGCCTCGCGATGAACCTGCGCCCCTTGGACATCGTCACCCGCCAGGCCCTGGACAACGCGTTCGTGGCGGACATGGCCATGGGCGGCTCCACCAACACCATCCTTCACGCGCTGGCGCTGGCCCACTCGGCCGGAGTGCCCTACGACCTGGCGCGCCTGAACGAGATCTCGGACGGCACGCCCAACATCTGCAAGGTGTCGCCCAGCCGGCCGGACGTGCATCTCGAGGACGTGCACCGCGCCGGTGGCATGGCCGCCATCCTGAAAGAACTGGCCGGCCACGGCGGCACACCGCTGGATCTCGATGCGCCGACCGTCACCGGCCGCCTGGGCGATGCGCTCGCGGCGGCGCCCGCGCCCGACGGCGACGTCATCCGTCCCGTGGCCAACGCTTTCTCGAAAACCGGCAGCCTG
>VFZS01001025.1 GCA_016871095.1 Acidobacteriota bacterium | reverse complement strand
GCTGGTACCGCCGTGCCATGTCAAGCTGTTCTAAAATGGCCTCGGATGCTTACCCGACGTATTGTTCTCCAACGGGCCGCCGCCTTCCCCGCCCTGATCCGGGCGCGCAGCGGAAGCGCCGCGGACCGGCCCAACATCCTCTGGATCCTGGGCGAGGACCTGGCCCCCTGGCTGGGCTGCTACGGCCATCCCCTGGTCCGCACGCCTCACCTCGACCGCCTCGCCGCCGAGGGCGTGCGCTTCACCTGCGCCCACACCACCGGGCCGGTCTGCTCCGCCAGCCGCTCGGCCTTCAACACCGGCCTCTATCAGACCAGCATCGGCGCGCACCACCATCGCAGCCACCGTAAGGACGGCTACTCGTTGCCGGACGGCGTGCGCCTTATCACCGACCGCTTCCGCGACGCCGGCTACTTCACCGCCAACGTTCTTGAGTACGCCCCCGGCGTCGGGGGCACCGGCAAGACCGACTTCAACTTCACCGCCAAGAGACCCTTCGACGGGAAGCACTGGCGCGAGCGCCGTCCGGGGCAGCCCTTCTACGCTCAGGTCAACTTCCGCGAGCCGCACAAGGGGCCAGCGTTTGTCGAGGCCCGCCGCCAGAAGGAACTGATCGACCCGGCCAAGGTCGCGCTGCCGCCCTACTATCCCGATCATCCCGTGGTGCGCGACGAGATCGCCAACTACCTGGACGCCATCAACCTGCTCGATTACAAGGTGGGCGTGCTGCTGGGCGAGCTCGAGCGCGACAAGCTGCTGGACCACACCCTCATCTTCTTCTTCGGCGACAACGGGCGGTGTCTGTTGCGCGGCAAGCAGTGGGTGTACGACGCCGGCACGCTGGTGCCCCTCATCGCGCGCTGGCCCGGCATGCTCAAGCCAGCCACGATGCGCGAGGAACCGGTCCTGTCCCTGGACATCACCGCCAGTTCGCTCCTAGCCGCCGGCATCCCGCTGCCCGAGTATTTTCACGGCCGCCCGCTGTTCGGCGCGGGCGCCAAGCCGCGCGAGTACGTGGTGACCGCCCGGGACCGCTGCGACATGACCGTGGACCGCATCCGCGCGGTGCGCGATCGCCGCTACAGCTACGTCCGCAACTTCATGCCCGAGCGGCCCTACACGCAGTACAACGAGTACATCGAGAAGTCCTACCCCACGCTCGGCGTGCTGAAGGAGCTGCACGCCCAGGGCAAGCTGAACGCGGTCCAGTCACTGTTCATGCAGCCGCGAAAACCGCCCGTCGAGTTCTACGATCTGGCCGCCGATCCCCACGAGGTCAACAACCTCGCCGCTTCGCCTAAGCACCAAGCCCTGGTCCGCCGCTACGCCGGGATTCTCGACCAGTGGCTGAAGCAGACCCGCGACCAGGGGGGAGTTCCAGAAGACGAGGTCGCTAGCCTGGATTTCCACGGCTCACTATTCGCCTAAGAATTGGGCAGCGTGCTCAACCCGTGTAGGTGGTGAGCCGTAGGGGCAGGTTGTTCCACCAGGGAACCGGCACTGGGTTGTCCATCAGGCC
>VFZS01001024.1 GCA_016871095.1 Acidobacteriota bacterium | reverse complement strand
GGCATCGTCACGCCCAGCGGCCCACAGCAGAACCTGTCTTTCACCGCGCCGGGGGCCTACACCTTCGAGCGTTATGACCTCAAGATCGACCACCAGTTCAGCTCGCCGCACAAGATCTTCGGACGCTACTCGCACGTGCGGCATCGCAGCGAGGACCGTCCCGTGCGACAGATCGCTGAGAAACTCCGCCGCGAGCTGTGGGGGAATCCATACATCGAGCCGCAGGACAACGTCAACATGGTGGTCTCCGACACCTACACCATCGGCCCGACCATGATCAACGAGTTCCGCCTGGGCTTCAACCGCCGCCGCTACACCCGGCAGC
Source organism: Acidobacteriota bacterium (assembly GCA_016871095.1). GTDB lineage: Bacteria > Acidobacteriota > Terriglobia > Bryobacterales > Bryobacteraceae > VFZS01. The sequence continues at coordinate 1,195 of VFZS01001024.1, read as the reverse complement.
CCGACAGCTTCAACCAGGACTGGGCCAAGAAGCTCGGCATCCCCAACGTGGCGCCCGACACTTTCCCCGACTTCGGGTTGTACTCGCTCGCGCCGGGAGGCAAGGCCCAGGAGGTCGGTGAGGACTTCACCCTCCAGGAGAACTTCACCAAGACCTTCAGCCGCCACGTGGTGAAGTTCGGCTATGAGCTGATCCGCACGCGCTACAACTCCTTCGGCCAGTCGCTGCCCTCCGGCAGTTACTCGATGGGCGCCACGGATTACCCCTTCCGGCCCAACACCGGCAACAGCTTCGCCGCGTTTCTGCTGGGCACGGTAACCCGCGCTCAGTACACCCGCAACAACGCCACCTGGCTGCCGCGGTGGTGGCAGCATGCCTTCTACTTACAGGATTCCTGGAAACTGCGCCGCGATTTGACCTTCGAGCTGGGGCTGCGCTGGTCCTATGAGTCGCCCTTCCAGACCCAATATGGGCAACAGACCCAGTTTGATCCTAGCGTCCGCGATCCCTTGACAGGCCGAATGGGCGCCATCACGCACCCCAAGGGCCACCTCGCGTCCCGCGATCTGAACAACTTCCAGCCGCGGCTGGGTTTGAGCTGGAACTTCCTTCCTCAAACCGTCTTCCGCGCCAGCTTCGGCGTGATGACCGCCGACCTGTTCACCAACTCGCGCAACCAGAATCTCCAGGAGTACGCCGCCACCGCGGTGGTGCAGGCCAACCCCGGCGACCCGCGGCACGTGTTCGTGTTGTCGAAGGGCCCGCCCTCAATCAACTACCCCACCAACCCGGACGGCACGGTTCCCTTCGTGGGAACCAACTACAGTGGCCGCGCCGTCTGCTGGTACGACCCTCACATGCGCAGCCCCTACGTGCTCTCCTGGTCGGCGGGCCTACAGCGCCAGCTCTCCCAGAACTGGCTGGTGGAGCTGCAATACTCCGGCTCGCAGGGCGTGAAATTGCTGAACACCTGGAACCTCAACCAGGTGCCTTACGACATCTCCAGGGACCCGGTCGTGCTGGACCAGATCTCCCGGGCGCTTCAAAACTACAAGCCCTACACCCATTTGGGCAATATCAACCTGCACAGCAACTTCGGACACAACACCCACCACGGCGGCACTCTCCGGGTGGAGAAGCGCATGTCCGCGGGCCTCACCCTGAACACCTTCTACACCTTGGCCAAGACGCTGGA
>VFZS01001023.1 GCA_016871095.1 Acidobacteriota bacterium | reverse complement strand
AGCTCGCGCCCGTTCCTGCGTATGCCCGTGTGGGTTGCCTCCCTGAGCCACCCGTAAGGCGCCGGATGAAGCGGTCACGGGACTGGGATGGTAGAATCGCAGCAGATGAGCGCGGGCGCGGGACCATCCAACGGCGAGGGCGCGCTGGTGGCGCGGGCGCGCGAGGGCGATGCCGACGCTTTCACCGAGCTGGTGAACCGCTACGACCGCAGGATCTTCCGCCTGGCGCGTCACATCACCGAGAATGCCGAAGACGCCGAGGACGTGCTTCAGGAGACTTTCTTGCGCGCCTACGAGCACTTGCCGGGATTTCAGGGGCACTCGAAGTTCTATACCTGGCTGGCGCGCATCGCCATCAACCAGGCGCTGATGAAGCTGCGCCGCCGCCGCAACGACCCGTCGGTGTCGCTGGACGAGCCAGTGGACACGGGGGAAGACACCGTAACCCGCGAGATCGCCGTCTGGGACAACCCCGAGAAACGTTACTCCCAGGAGGAGATCCGGGGGATTCTGGCGAAGGCCGTCGAGACCCTCCCGCCGATTCTCCGCTCCGTCTTCGTGCTGCGCGACATCGACGAACTGTCCACCGAAGAGACGGCCGAGGCTCTGAATCTGTCCGTGCCGGCCGTGAAGACGCGCCTGCTGCGGGCCCGGCTGCGGCTTCGGGAGAAGCTTACCCGCTACTTCAAGAGGAAGGTGGAAGATGTCTTTGCTCACCTGTAAGCAGTTCTTGGAGGAGCTTAACGACTACCTCGACGAAACCGCCGCGGCCGAGCTGCGCCCGCAGTTGGAGGCGCACTTGAAGGCCTGCCCCAACTGCTGGGTCATCTGCGACACCACCAAGAAGACCATTCAGATCTACAGGGGTGTCGATCCCTACGCCATGCCCGAGGAGGTGGGCGCCCGGCTGCGCGCGGCGCTGAAGGCGAAGATGCGGACCTAGCCGGCGGCGGCCCGGGCGGGGCAGAGGCCGGCGAAGTAAGAACAGCGCTGGCAGTGGGCGCCGGGGCGGAGCGGGAAGCGGATGTCCTGCTGGGCCTGGCGCAGAGCGCGCACCGCGGCGCGGGCGGCTTCCAGGTCCTCGGGCAGCAGGCTGACCGGAACCTCCACCTGGGGCCGCAGCAGGCACAACAGCGCGCGGTCAGGCAGGCGGCCCGCGATGCGCTCCACCGCCAGAGCATAGAGCCGCAACTGGAGCGCGTAAGACCGCGCGTGCGCGGCAGCTTCCTCCGCGGAAACGTCGTCGGTCTTGTAATCCACCAGCAGCAGCTCGCCGCCCTCCTCAAACCACAGGTCGATGCGCCCGTTGAGCACCATCTCTTCCATCTCGATCAGGAAGCCGGACTCCCGTTCGAGGCGTGTGGCGGAGGCGGCGCGCCGCGCGAGATCGCTCGCCTGGAAGCGCGCGGCCAGCTCGAGGGCCTCGGGCGCGGGATCAGGAACCTCAAGGCCCGCCAGAAGATCATGCACCTGGCTGCCGAGTTCGGCGGCATCGGGGCCCGTGTCATCGCGCGGACCGCTCCCTGAGAAGG
>VFZS01001022.1 GCA_016871095.1 Acidobacteriota bacterium | reverse complement strand
CGGCGATGGCTATCTCGCACAGAAACCACAGCCCGAGATTGAGCGGCCGGGGGTAGGTCTCGCGGCAGGCCTGCGCCAGATCGCGGCGGCTCACGATCCCCAGCCGCGCGCTGAGGGTCTGGAGCAGGATAGCCATCAGGTTCGACATCACCAGGACCCACAGCAGGTCGTAGCCGAACCGCGCGCCGCCTTCGATGTCCGTGGCCCAGTTGCCGGGATCCATGTAGCCCACGCTGACCAGGTAGGCCGGTCCCGCGAAGGCGAACATCCGCCGCCAGATGGACGGGCGCGCCGTGACCACCGTCCCATGCACCTCGGGCAGGGAAGGCATGCGCCCGGGTTGAGAGGCGCCTGGTGTCATAGGAGTTGGGTGAAGGCTTTCCTGTAGCGTAGCACCCGCCGCCGTAGCGGGTCGCCCAGCGCCAGCACGCAGGCGCCCAGCACGCCCAGAAGCGTCATTGCCAGGCCAGCCCTGAACGACAGGGGCCGGTAGCGCATCTCGATAACGTGTCGCCCAGCGGGGGCCACCACTCCGCGAAGCCCGCCATACACCTCGTGTATCCTCGCCAGTCGCCCATCCAGCCTGACTTCCCAGCCGGGGAAAAAGCCCTCGCTCACTACGACCATGCCCTTCGAGGAGAGCTCCGCCTCGATCCGCAAGTAGTCCGGCTCGCGCCAGACCAGGCGCGCTGTGTCCCGGCCCCGGCCGGGTTCGAGCGCGGGCGAGAGCTCGCCTACCACGAAGGCTCTCGTCGCCAGCGGGAATCCGGGGTTGCCCAGGTGTGCCTCCACCTGTTCGGGGCGCTCCAGGCGGACCACCTCATGCACCACCCACACGCGAGGAAAGACCTCCGCATTCTGGTAGACGTTCAGGCCGGAGTCGCCGGCGAATACCAGCGATTGATCTGGACGTCGCGGCGCGGCACCGATGTGGTAGCCCACTCCCAAGAGCGTCTCGACGCGCGTGCGGTGTGTGCCCATGTTCAGGAAGTTCGCGGGCCAACTGGCGGAGTACGCCGTGAGCGTGTCGATGCCGTACCAGTCACCGAAGTTGAAAGGGATGCGCTGGTCATCGTAGGTGACGCGCATGGGCCACGGCTGCAGTTTGAGATATGAATCTATATCAGCGAATTGGGACAGTTGCCTGATGTTATTGTTGAAGTCCGGCCCAGGCTCCTGCGGCAGCCAGAAAGAGCGCGGGTACCCAAGTTCCATCAGCACCAGCACCAGGCACGCCGCGACAGCGGCCGCCCGGGAGAGGCGGCCGTAGGAGAACGTGAAGAGGACTGCGGCGGCAAGGAGGCAGACCAAGGCCCCGTAGGCCAACGGATCGTAGCGGGCCTTGTCCTTGAAGAGCCACAGGGCGATCACCAGCAGATAGAGCACGGCAGCGGTCGCCGCGAACCAGATGCTGAGAAGGCGCGATGGACGGACGCGCCTCGAAGCTGTTAACTTGTCTATTCCCCAAGCGCTTAGGACTGCAATGCTGAAGTGCAAAATGACTGTTGCAACCTGCGGCACGCGCGCCTTCTCAACC
>VFZS01001021.1 GCA_016871095.1 Acidobacteriota bacterium | reverse complement strand
TTGCCGAGTTGGAGGCGAAGTTCTCGACCGAGGAGGCCTGCCACAGCTACTAACCTTCTCATAATTATATCGACATTAGACAGGATGCTGTGCGAACATTCTGGGCATGAAAACGACACCGGCGACGGATGCGCGGCGACTGAGTCACGACAAGTTGACAGACCTGCGAAGACGCGGCGTGGCGGCGGTGCAGGACGGCGAGTCGCCGGAGCAAGTCGCGCGGGTGTTGGGTGTGCACCGCACGTCGGTGTACGGCTGGTTGGCCCGGTATCGTGACGGCGGCTGGCCCCGCTTGGATGCACGCAAGCGCGGCGGGCGCAAACCGAAGTTGGACGGCAAGGCGATGGCTTGGGTCTACAAAACCGTGACGACCGGCAACCCGCAGCAATACAAGTTCCGCTTTGCCCTGTGGACCAGCCACATGGTCGGCGTGCTGATCCAGCGGCGCTTGGGCATTCGCTTGAGTCGTGCCTCCGTGTGTCGCCTGTTGAATCAACTCGGCTTGTCGGCGCAGCGTCCGCTGTGGCGGGCGTACCAGCAGGATCCCGCTACGGTGCAACGCTGGTTGCGGGAGGAATTCCCGCGGATTCGTGCCGCAGCCAAGGCCCACAAGGCCGAGATTTGGTTTGGCGACGAAGCCGGCGTTCGCTCCGACGCCCATGCCGGCACGACTTGGGCACCACGCGGCCAGACGCCGATTGTTTCCACCACCGGTGCCCGCTTTGGCTTGAATCTGATTTCGGCGGTCAGTCGCCGTGGTGACTTTCGTTTCATGGGAGTGCAAGGTCGCGTGAACGCCGAGGTGTTCATCGGCTTTCTCCAGCGGCTGCTGCAGGGCCAGCGGCGACCGATCTTCTTGATCGTGGACGGACATCCCACGCACAAGGCCGTGAAAGTGCGGCGGTTTCTGGAGAGCGTGGTGGACCAACTGCGGTTGTTCTTTCTGCCGCCCTACTCCCCCGAACTGAATCCCGACGAACATGTCTGGAACGACCTGAAGAACAACGGCATTGCCCGCAAGGTCATCACGGGGCCAGAGCAGATGAAGCGGGAAGTGGTGGGCCACCTGCGCGCCCTCCAGAAATCCCCGAACCTGATCCGTGCGTTCTTTCATGCACCCTCCACAGCCTATGCTGCCTGATGTTGAGACAAATATGAGAGGTTTAGTAAGCCGGCAGTGTTTGCTCGTTCCTGTTCTGGAGGTGCTCAAGCGGGGTGGGATTGCGGCGGAGGAACTTCACGCCCTTGTCCTGCACGGCGGAAGTTGCCGGAACCCGCTTGTCCGCGAGTTGCTCACGGAGACGTTCGGCGATCAAACCAGCCTGTTTCACAACACGCAGGTGTTGGAGACTCCCGACTTGGATATGCGATTGAACGCGCAAGCGCGGGAGATTGCCGGCAAGCCTGAGTTACCGGAAGCGGAAGCCTTTGAACTGGCAGCGCGGGAACTCGACACGCCCCCCGATCCGCCCCGATCTGGCGAAGACACGCCGGCAACGTAACGCAACGCGCGCCCCCGACGCCGGCAACGCGACGG
>VFZS01001020.1 GCA_016871095.1 Acidobacteriota bacterium | reverse complement strand
TCTGTCAAGCATTTGCGCGGTAATGTCGCGGGTGGATTGTAATGTCCGGTTCCGGGTGGATAGAAATGTCCGCTTCCCAGGGGGTAAGGAGAGCGGATGAACGGAGACCGGATAGCGATGAGTCAGCGGGAACGGGATCGGCTGAAGGTGATGGCGCCGGTGCTGGAAGGGAAGCGGGCGCAGGCGGAGGCCGCGCGGCTGATGAGGCTATGCGTGCGTCAGGTCCGGCGGATCCAGCGGCGGTTGGAGAAGCAGGGGGATGTCGGGATCATCCACCGGCTTCGGGGCCGCCCCTCGAACCACCGTCTGGACGTTGACCTGCATCGGCAGGCGGTGGAGATTTACCGGCTGGAGATGCCGGACTTCAACCTGACGATGGCCAGCGAGAAGTTGGCCGCACGCCGGGTGAAAGTGCCGGCCCGGACACTGCGCGACTGGCTGTCGGCGGAGGGGCTTTGGCAGCCGAAGTACAAGCGGGACAAGCACCGGTCGCGCCGCGAGCGTCGGGCGTGCTGGGGCGAGTTGGTCCAGGGCGACGGCAGCCATCACGACTGGCTGGAAGGCCGCGGGCCGTGGATGGTGCTGGTGGCCATGATCGACGACGCCACCAGCAAGGTCACGGCCCGCTTCTATCCGGGCGAGACGACCGAGGCGTACATGGACCTGTTGTGGCGTTACCTCCGGCGGCACGGGCGCATGGCGGCGGTGTACGTGGACCGGGACAGTATCTTCCGGGCCGAGGACCACAATCCTTACGATCCACGGCCCAGTTTGACGCAGTTTTCACGGGCCTTGGAAGAACTCGGCATCCAACTGATCCTGGCCTACAGCCCGCAGGCCAAGGGCCGGATCGAGCGGTTCTTCGAGACGGCCCAGGACCGTCTGGTCAAGGAGTTGCGGCTGGCGAAGGCGACGACCATCGAAGAGGCCAACGCGGTCCTTCGCAAGACGTTCCTGCCGTGGTTCAACCGCTGCTGCAGCGTGAAGGCCGCCAGCCCGAACGACGCGCACCGGCCACTGGAGGCGTCGATGCGCCTGGAGAGCATACTGAGCTTCCAGGAAAAGCGAAAGGTCGGCAACGATTACACCATCCGCCTGAACGGCCAGGTGTATCAACTCCTGCCGCCGGCGCTGCCGGGCGAGCGCGGCGGCTGGGTGACCGTGGAGAAACGTCTGAACGGAACGATGCGCGTCCGCTTCAAAGACGCCTACGTGAAGTACCGCGCGTGCGGCCGCCCGAACGTCGCGGGGGCGCTGCCCCCGCACCCCCGGAGTTTATCGCTTTCAGGGACCCCGGCAGACGGGCGGAAAAAGGAAGGCCGCGCCGCCGAAGCGACACGGCCCTCTGCCGTACGTCCCGCCTCGGGGCGCTCGGGTCGCACTCCTGCGGAGCCCTATCCTCCCCGAGGCGAAACCATTTTACCCAAAGACCAACCCTACCGTCCACCTCCTGATCATCCCTGGCGCCGAAGCGGACATTTTAATCCACCCCAACCGGCGGACATTTCTATCCACCCTTGACAGCCCTTTGGCCGGTAAGCGCGC
>VFZS01001019.1 GCA_016871095.1 Acidobacteriota bacterium | reverse complement strand
CGGTACACACCAGAATCGCGTCCAACTCCGTGGCCGGCACGCCGCGACGCGCCAGAGCCGCCTTGGCGGCCTCCACCGCCAGGTCCGAGGTCGCCACATCCGGCTCCGCAATGTGACGTTCCACGATGCCCGTTCGCTCTAGTATCCACTCATTGCTGGTCTCGACCATTCTCTCCAGGTCGGCGTTGGTCAACAGCCGCGGCGGCACGTAGCAGCCCAGGGCGCTGATAATCGGTTTCGGCACAGATCCTCCCATGGCAGGTAAACGGCCCACGCGGGCCCAAACTGCTATGTTAGATTCCTAGGGACATGCAAGTCGAGTGCGCTCCCGCTTGCGAGGCCGCCCGCCGGGCCTGTGCCCAGGTTTTCGCCCGCTTGCGCCCGCGCACCCCGATACCCCCAATCGAGGTCGAGTTCTGCCGTTTCGCTAATGCCGACAGTTACATACGACTGGCCGACGGCCGCCTGCACCTGCGCATTACCGACCTGCTGTCGGGCGCTCCCTCTCCCGTGCTCGAGGCTTTGCTCTACATCCTGCTTGGCAAGCTGCTGCGCAAACCGGTACCGGGCCTATACACCCGACGCTACCGCGCCTATTTCAACCGCCAGGAGGTCCGCCGCAGCGTGCACTTGGTGCGGCAGGCCCGGGGACGGAAGTTCATTTCGGACCCGCAGGGCTCCCACTACCACTTGGAGGAGGTCTTCGAGGCGTTGAACGTCAGGTTCTTCCACGGCCTGCTGGCGCGCCCGCGGCTGGGCTGGAGCCGTCGGCCATCACGAACCACCCTGGGACATTTCGATCTGTCCCACAACGCCATTGTTATCAGTAAGTTACTGGATCGCGCCGAGGCGCCACGCCTCGCCCTTGACTACGTTATGTTCCACGAGATGCTCCACCTGCGCTACCCCTCCACCCAACGGGGCGCCTGGCGGCGCGTGCACACCAAAGACCTCCGCCACGCCGAGCGCGCTTTCCCCAACTTGAAGGAAGCTAAGGACTTACTTAAGAAGCTCTGTCTGGGTACCCCACCCTGAGGGAATCCCCGTCCAGGCCCGATCAGCCCATCTTGTGCTAGCCCGCTCTCAAGCCGCAGCCACGGTAACGGTAGCCGGCACCGCGGATGCTTGCCGGAACTGCTCCCCCATCTGCTCGATCGCCCTGACCAGACCCCTGACATCCACAGTCCCGATTCCGAGAGCCTGGAGCGTCAGGCTGCAGTGCACCATCGCCATGGCGTAACGGAACCCCATGCGCTGGCGGAACAAAGCCACAACCAGGTCCGGCCGGTCCTCCGGCGCTTGCAGCACCAGAAACCTGGCCGCCGTGTGCAGCCGTTTGAAGTCCCGGCCCAGGCTGCGCAGGTACTGGCGGAAGATGTGACGCCGTTCCGCCCTCAGACGGCGGGCTAGCCGTGGCGAGTATCCTGGCTGCTCCGCCAGGAACCGGTAATCCTTTTCGGAGAACAGCCTCTCCATGGGCCGGTATCGATCAATCGAGAAATGACTGCACCACTCCAGGCTGGGCTGCAAAAAACGATCCGGCGCGATC
>VFZS01001018.1 GCA_016871095.1 Acidobacteriota bacterium | reverse complement strand
GGCCACCCTGCGGCTGGGCGACAACCGCAGAGTGGATTTCTCCCGCGCCATGATCTTCATGACCAGCAACCTGGGCGCCGCGGAGATGGGCGCCCTGATGCGTCCGCGCCTGGGCTTCGCCTCCGCCCTGGCCTTCTCCGGCCACGCTCCGCTGGAGGGACGGCTGAGCCAGAAGGTCCGCGAAGCCGGACAGGAGGCCGCACGGCGGAAGTTCAACCCCGAGTTCATCAACCGGCTGGACAAGATCGTGGTGTTTAATCCGCTGGGCGACGAGGAGCTCCGTCAGATTCTCGACATCGAGTTGCGCCTGGTGCAGCGGCGGCTGCTGGCCGACTGCGCGGTGCCCTTCGGCTTCACCCTCAGCGAGGCGGCCAAGGAACACCTGTTGAATCAGGGCACCGACGCGCGCTATGGCGCCCGCCACCTGAAGCGCACCATCGAGCGCCTCCTGATCCAGCCTTTGTCCAACCTGGTGGCCAGCCGCCAGCTCAACCAAGGCGACTGGTTGCGGGTGGATGTGGACCTCGAGAGCAACGCGCTGGAGTTCTCCCGTGACCGGCAGGGCCTGTGGATGCAGCCCGCTGCCGCCCACGTGGACACCCTCAACCGCCCTATGGCGGATGCCTCGGCCAGCGCGGCCGCGACCGAAGTCCGGCGCACCGCCAGCGCCCGGTTCACTCTCGACGAAGTGAAGTTCGGCGAGTAACCCGCCTTCGCCCCGGCCTGCTCCGCCGCCCCCGTATTATCATCGTGGGCTGGAGGCCAATGCCACATCCCCTTGGTGGGGCAGGCCCCCTGGCCTGCGAGCCGACCCCCTGGTCGGCTGGCTGTTGGGCATTAGGCGGGAGGCAGGAGCATGGACGCACAGGCAATCCTCGGGCGCCTCGGCATTCAACCGGTCAACTCCGGCGTCTGCTGGGGGCCATGGATTGAACAGCCGGCCGGTGGTGAGCTGGTTTCCCACATCCCCGGCGATGGCTCGGAAATAGCCCGCGTCCGCATGGCGGGCGCCGAGGACTACGAGGAAGTAATGCGCCGCGCCGCCGCGGTGTTCGGCCAGTGGCGCGCCGTGCCGGCGCCCAAGCGCGGCCTGATCGTGCGGGAGATCGGCGACGAGCTGCGCGTCCACAAGGACGACCTGGGCGCGCTGGTGTCGCTCGAGATGGGCAAGATTCTGGCCGAGGGACGCGGCGAGGTGCAGGAGATGATCGACATGGCCGACTTCGCCGTGGGTCTCTCCCGCCAGCTCTACGGATTGACCATGGCCAGTGAGCGTCCCCTCCACCGCATGTACGAGCAGTGGCATCCGCTGGGAGTGGTAGGGGTGATCACGTCGTTCAACTTCCCCGTGGCGGTGTGGGCCTGGAACGCCCTCATCGCCGCGGTGTGCGGCGACTGCGTGCTGTGGAAGCCGTCCTCGGAGACGCCGCTCACCGCCATCGCCGTCCAGCACATCTGCAACCGGGTGATGGAGCGCCACGGTTTCCAGGGTGTCTTCAACCTGGTGATCGGGAAAGGCTCGGTGATCGGCGAGCGGATGCTGGCCGACGG
>VFZS01001017.1 GCA_016871095.1 Acidobacteriota bacterium | reverse complement strand
CGGATCTGGTCGGCGCGCGCGAAGTCGCGCCCCTTACGGGCCTGGGTGCGCTCGGCGATGAGAGCCTGGACGTCGCCGTCGGACAGATGCAGAGCATCTCCAACCCGGACCTCGAGGCGGCCTGGCCGCAGCACGCCGAAGATCGAGTCGAAGCGCTCGAGCAAATCCAGCGCCGGGGCCACGTTGCCGGCGCGGAACCCGCCCGCGTCCATGGCTATGTTGGCCTCGCGCACGAACTCGAAGACCGCGGCCAGCGCCTCGGCGGTGTTCAAGTCGTCGTCCATGGCGTCCTCAAAGCGCTGGAGGGCCTGCCCGGCGGCGGCGTGAAGCCCTTCATCGGCGCCGTCGGGGAACTTCTCCGTCTTCAGGCGCAGCTCGAAGTTGCGCAGCCGCTCGACGGCGGTGGCGGCCGCCTTCGGGCTGTCGGCGGTGAAGTTGAGCCGCTTGCGATAGGGCACCGAAGCTAGCAGATAGCGAATGGCTTCGGGCTGGTAGCCTTCCTGGAGCAGGTCGCGCAAAGTGATGAAGTTACCCAGCGACTTCGACATGGTCTGGCTGTCCAGGATCAGGTGCTCCGCGTGGAGCCAGAAGCGCGCGAAGGTCTTTCCCGTCAAACCCTCCGACTGGGCGATTTCGTTCTCGTGGTGCGGGAAGATCAGGTCGATGCCGCCGGCGTGTATGTCCAGGGTCTCGCCCAGGTACTGCATGGCCATGGCGGAGCACTCGATGTGCCAGCCGGGACGCCCCGGTCCGATCTCGCTCTCCCAGAACGGCTCGCCGGGCTTGGGGGCCTTCCACAGGGCGAAGTCGCGGGCATCGGCTTTCTCGTAGCGGTCCGTATCCACACGCGCGCCGGCGCGCATACCGCCGAAATCGGTGTGCGAGAGCTTGCCATACTCGGGGAAGGCGGCGATGCGGTAGTAGATGGAGCCTTCGCTCTCGTAGGTGCAGCCCTTGTCGCGCAGGCCCGCGATCAGCCGGGCCATGGCGCCGATGTGCTCGGTGGCGGGGGTCAGCCGCTCGGGCCGCTCCAGGCGCAGGGTGGCGCAATCTTCGAGAAAGGCCTGGGTGTATTGCGCGGTGTAGTCCGCCAGCGACTGCCCGGCCCCCAGGGCCTGCTGGATGATGCGGTCGTCCACGTCGGTGATGTTCATGACGTGGTCGAGCCGGTAGCCGCGGTAGCGCAGCCAGCGCCGCAGCAGGTCCACAAAGGTGAAGGTGCGCAGGTTGCCGATGTGCGCGAAGTTCCACACGGTGGGGCCGCAGGTGTACATGCGCACGGTGTCGCCCTCCAGCGGGGCGAACGGCTCGACACGTTGAGTCAGCGTGTTGTAGAAGCGCAGCGGCATATGGGGATTATTCTCCAATAGTAACAGCCGCAGGCTGAAGCCTGCGCCACGGAAGCCGGCGTTACTGTTGCGCCAAAGCGCGGCCGGCCAGGTAGACCAGCCGCACGATCTTCTCCATCTTGGCGAAGTTCAGCTTGTCGATGGTGTCGGTGGGCTGGTGATAGTCCGGGGTGAAGCCGTTGAAGACCCACACTGCGGGCACG
>VFZS01001016.1 GCA_016871095.1 Acidobacteriota bacterium | reverse complement strand
AAGAGGGTTTTCGGGCGCTGTTCCGCTGAAGGCCTTCGCCATGGGGTTCCGCCAACCGAAATTGGCGGAAGTCCCTGTGTCGCACCAAGTGTGTGGCTGTGCGCTTCGGTGACGTGGCCAGCTCGAGCGGCAGCGTGATCCCCATCTTCAAGCGGCAGATCGCCGCGGGCGGTCCCCTCACCGTGACTCACCCGGAGATGCGCCGCTTCTTCATGACCATCCCCGAGGCGTGCCAGCTTGTCCTCCAGGCGTCCGCCATGGGCCGCGGCGGCGAGATTTTCGTGCTGGCGCCGGATTACAGCCCGAGCGCGCACTTGCCGCGGCGTGTGGTGGCCGGGGCCGGGGCGCCACGGGCGGTCGCGGCCCGGGCCTGAGCACGAGCGCCGGTCACAGGCATTAGGGCCCGGCTAAGTTGCTGATAATGCTCGGACACGGGGCATCGGACACCACGCTGACCTGGGCGGGCCGTTCTGCCATGGCGCCAGAGGGTCATTGGTCCATGGCTGGCACGGCGGATAAGGGCTCAAGGGAACTGGCGTGGATGATGGTGCGATCGCTCACCGTCGAGCAGGCCAAGGTGGGCGCTTACGTGACGCAGGGCGCCACGGTCACGCGGGCCGCGAAGCAGGCCTGGGTAAGCCCCGCCGAGGTGGAAAACTGGCTCGCGACCGCACCGGACTTCAAGGCTATTCTCGACGAAGCCCAGCGCCTCCGCGCCAAACGCGCGGAGGACGAGCTGCTCGAACTCTCCGCCGCCGCCCGGGGGGCGCTGAGGCAGATCCTGCAAGACCCGCTGGCGGACGCCAACGTCCGGCACAAGGCCGCGCTGGCCTTGCTGGGCTGGCCGCGGGCTCCGGAGCCGGACCCTCTTGTAGAACCGGCGCTCGTGCCGGCCGATAGCAGCGGCTGACAATCCAGGTGGGGCGAGCTTCAGCTTGCCTGACGACTTCTCCCCTGATCAGGCTTCATCCCGTCGTCCCTGTCCGCAGTGCGGCTCGACGCGCGTGTATCGGTCCCGCCGCCGGGGCCGGGCCGAGCGGGCGGTGGGGCTGCTGGGCCTGAAGATCCGCCGGTGTCGCGCCTGCAACGCGCGCTTCACCCGGTTCGGCGGTTCCGCACTCCTCATCCCGGACGCCGTGCGCGCCGTACGCAAGCTGGCCTTGGTCGCCCTCATGCTGGCCGTCCTCGCCGTCATGGCCTGGTTCTCTACCCGGCAGGCTGCCTCCTCCCCTTCCGAAGGAGCCGCGCTCATTCTAGCGTTCCCCCCGGCCGATTCCTGACTTGCCGCTTCTGAATCCCGCTGTCGCCGCTTGGGCAAATTGATGCAACCGATTGAAACCACACTGACTGACTGCTCCCTTGAGCTGGAAGACAAGATCCGCCGCCGCACCGCCTCGGTTGGCGTCCTCGGGCTGGGCTACGTGGGCTTGCCCCTGGCTGTCGAGTTCGCCAAGGCCGGCTTCCCGGTCACCGGCATCGACGTCCATGCGGACAGAGTGGCCGCGGTCAACGCCGGCGGGTCTTACGTGCTGGATGTGCCCGGCCCGTCGCCCCGG
>VFZS01001015.1 GCA_016871095.1 Acidobacteriota bacterium | reverse complement strand
TAGCGCGAAGCGTTCAGAGTCTCCCCCGCCAAGGATCTATGTTAGAACTCAGCCCCGGGGAAGACAAGGCCCCGGCGGCGCGTCTCCACCGCTAGGGTTGCAAAGGCGCCTCCTCCAACCGGCGCAGCCACAAGTTGCGGAACTTCATGGTGGTGTCGGGTGCGTTCTTGAAGCCGCTGTGGTCTTGCAGCATCAGCGGGCCGGGCTCGCAGAGGTTGTGATCGCGGCAACCCGCGCCCCGGCGCGTGATCTCGACGTGATCCTGCACCAGCACGCCGTTGTGAAACAGGGTGAGGTAGCCCGGCTTCTCCAGCGCCCCATTCGCGTCGCAGCGCGGCGCGCGGAAGACGAGGTCGTAGCTTTGCCACTCGTGGGGCGGCCGGCTGGCGATCACCAGGGGGGGCGAGACCCCGTAAATGGCGGCGGCCGCGCCCTCCGGGTAGGTCGGGTTCCGGTAGGAATCCAGGATCTGGATCTCGTAGCAGCCGTGCAGGTAGACGCCGCTGTTGCCGCGGAGCTGACCCTGGCGCTCGGGCATCGCCGGCAGCAGGAACTCGAGGTGGATCTGGGCGTCGCGGAACTTCTCGGTGGAGTAGATGTGGCCGGCCCCGGTGCGGCAAACCATGACGCCGTCGCTGGCGGTACAGCGGGCCGGGCTGCCGTCGCGCCGCACCCAGCCGGTCAGGTCCCGTCCGTTGAACAGCACTATGGCATCCGAAGGCGCCTGCCCGTGCCCGCCCGGCTCGACCACTTTGGGCTGGGGCCACGGGTGCTTCTGGGCGGCAACCTGCCGCGCAGACCAGGCCAGCAGCAGCACCAGGCCGGAAGCTGTAGCCACACCGCGAAGGCTCGACATACCTATACGATACCTCCGCACAGCTCGTGCAGAACGCCCGAAGCCGGGCGGGCAAAGCCGCTGGCCCCGTCCGCCTCAGGCGATTCCTGCCTCTCCCTTCGGGTGCTTTCTCCGGCGGCGCCTGGCGCGGCCTGACGATGAGAGGGCCGTAGCAGGTTCCCGACAGTGGAAGTTTTTGTCGCCCGCCAGCCGATCTTCGATGACCAGTTCAAGGTCTTCGGTTACGAGTTACTGTTCCGCTCCGGCGCGGTCAACGCTTACGACGGCACCGACTCCAGCCGGGCCACCTCGCAGGTCATCACCACCAGCTTCTTCACGCTGGACATGCAGCGGGTGGTCGGCGGCAAGCTCGCCTTTCTGAACTTCGACCGGGAGCTGCTGCTGCGGGACTGCGTCTCGCTCCTGCCCAAACGCATGGCGGCCGTCGAGCTGCTCGAATCGGTGCGGCCGGACCAGGAGGTCATCGCCGCCTGCCGCCGGATCAAGGAACGGGGCTACCTGCTGGCGCTGGACGACGTGGTTTCCCTGAACGGCATCGAGCCCCTGCTGGAAGTGGCCGACATCATCAAGGTGGATTTCCGCAAGGCCCCCCCGGCCGAGCAGGCGCGCCTGGCGCGCTGCGGCCGCCAGCGTGGGATTCAGATGCTGGCCGAGAAGCTCGAGACCCAGGAAGAGCTGGAGCGGGCACGCGAGCTGGGCTA
>VFZS01001014.1 GCA_016871095.1 Acidobacteriota bacterium | reverse complement strand
CCCGTCGGTGTTCGTGCGCCTGAGCGGATGCAACCTGCGGTGCGTCTGGTGCGACACGCCGTACGCGTCGTGGCGTCCGGAGGGCCGCCGGCGAACCGTGGAGCAGGTCCTGGAGGAAGTCGGCCGTTTCCCGGCGCGCCACGTGGTGCTGACCGGCGGAGAGCCGATGATCTTCCCGGAACTGGTTCCCCTGACCGCGGAGCTGCGCCGGCAGGGGCGTCACATCACGGTCGAAACCGCGGGGACGGTGTGGGCGCCCGTGGCCTGCGACCTGATGAGCATCAGCCCCAAGCTGAAGAACTCGACGCCCCGCGAGCCGCGCGCCTGGGCCGCGCGGCACGAGCGGTTGCGCATCCAGCCGGAGGTGCTGCGCCGCCTGCTGGCGGCCCACGAATGCCAGTTGAAGTTCGTGGTGGTGAAGCCGTCCGACTTGCCGGAGATCAGGGGCTTGGTCGGGATGCTGGGTGCGGATCCAGCGAAAGTGATCCTCATGCCGGAGGGCACCCGCGCGGCTACGTTACGCCGCCGCAGCCTCTGGCTGGTGGAGATCTGCAAGCAGGAAGGCTACCGGTTCAGCCCCCGGCTGCACGTAGACCTCTACGGCAACCGGCGCGGCGTTTAGGCCCCGCGGGGGTAGCATCCCAGCACGCGCAGGAAGTCGGCCAGCTCGCCCAGGTGCGCCAGCGCGTTCTTAACCCTGGGCTCGTCCACGCGGCCCAGAAAATCGACGTAGAACAGGTACTCCCAGGGCTTGCCGCGCAGGGGCCGGGACTCGATCTTGGCGAGGTTGATGTCGCGCAGGGCGAAGGCGCTCAAGGCCCGGAACAGCGCGCCGGGAACGTTGCGGGTGGCGAAGACCAGCGAGGTCTTCCACTGACGGCCCGCGGCGGGCGGGCGCCGTGAAGCCCTGGGGCGGCGCAGCAGGAAGAAGCGCGTGAAATTGCGCCGGTCGTCCTCGAGACCGCGCTTCAGGATGTGCGCGCCGTAGACGTCCGCGGAAAGCGCCGAAGCGATGGCCGCGGCGTCGGTGCGGCGCTGTTCCACGATCATCTTCACGCTTCCGGCGGTGTCATAGAAGGGCACGCGCTCAAGCTGCGGATGGCGCGCGAAGAAGCGCAGGCACTGGCTCAGAGCGACCGGGTGGGAGTAGACCTGGCGCACGCCGCGGAAGGAGACACCGGGGAGGGCGATCAAGGCGTGGCTGATGCGAACGTGGGTTTCGCCGACGATCTCCAGGTTGAAGTTCAACAGGTGGTCGTAGTTCTCATGAACCGATCCGGCCAGCGTGTTCTCGATAGGGATGACGGCGGCGCTGGCGGCCTTGTCCCGGAGGCCGACAAAGACCTCCTCGAAGCGCTGGCAGGGCAGGAATTGAACCCGGCGCCCGAGCAACTGGCGTATGGCCTCCTGGCTGAAGGCGCCCTGCTCTCCCTGGAAAGCGACTACTTCGCGTGCCTTAGGCATGATCCCAGTGTAGTGCGTCGTAGATACTGCGGGTCAGGTCAGTGGGGCAGACGATCGTCTTTCGTCGTCTGCCTCTCCGCAGGCCACACAAGACGA
>VFZS01001013.1 GCA_016871095.1 Acidobacteriota bacterium | reverse complement strand
CTGCACCTGGTGCCGCGACCACTGGACCGAGGATCGCAACATCCTGCGCGGCGCACGCGGCGGCTCGCACAATCTGGAGCAGTTGCGCCGGATCTTGCAGGCCAACTACCCGGCCGGAGCCTAGAGTCCGCGGTTTGCGGGGATGCCTTCCGGCGCACTACATCGCCGGTTAATGGCGCGGTGGGTTGCTTTGGCCCCATCCCTCGGTCATGCTGGATGTGGAGCCATTCACATGCGGAGGCCACTGCTTGGGCGAGTCAAGGTGGCGCTACTGATCCTGGCCGCCGGCTGCCGGATGCCGGCCGCGGCGGCGGACCGCGTCACCGTGGATCGCGAGAACAAACGCGCTGAGGTCGTGGTTACCGTCCCGGACGGCAGGATCGTCGTCACTCTCGATCCCCTGACCAGCCTCATCATTCACTGCGTCAATCTCTATGACCTGAACCGGCAGTCAGGCGCGCGCTATTACGCCGTACGCCAGAACGAGGAAGCCAGGAAAGCGGTGGATCAGGAGATCTACCAAGCCATTGCCGGCAAGGACAGGTACTTCAGCGGCGGCCCGTTGCGCCTGTACACGCCCACCATGACCACGGCGGTGGAGGGCGGGCATCACCTGCGCTACCCCCGGCCGGACAGCTTCTCCGCGCTGGCGCCGCCGCCCTTTGACCAGGCGCTGCGGCAGGCTTGGGAGCGTTTCTACCGGCAGTATTGGGACGACCGTTTCGAGGCTCTGCTGGCGGAGTTCCGGCTGACCAGCGAAGCCATGGACTGGGCGCGGTCGCTCGAGCTAATGCAGAAGTACACCGGTCGCTCCTGGAGCGGAACTATGTATGTCGTCGTCGCCGAGGGGACGGGCATGAGCGCCCTGACCGCCGGCAGTCGCATCTGCGTCGGGTCGTTGGGAGAGAACCGCGATGCGGGATTCGTTCACGAGGGTTTGCACCTGCTCCTGAAAGAGGAATGGGCGAAGTCTCCTCCGATCCGGGAGTTCATGGCGCAGCGGGAATTCAACGATCCCTTCTGGAAGAAGAACTGGCCGGGCAAGTACGAGCAGGCCGTCGTCGCCTCGCTCGACATCCTGATCCGCGGGATGAACCTGAAGTACCCGGAGAGCAAGGTGGTCAGGAACTACTTGAGCGGCGTTCAGGTGGGCGATATCGCCGACGTCGTCTGGCCGCTGGTTAAGCAGCACGTGACCGCGCCCCAGGCCAGCTTCGAGGACCTGATGGTCCGGGTGGTCCGGGCCGCCGAGCCTCGAGGTGAGCCAGCGCCAGGGTGATGCGCAGCTTAGGCTACGCGCCTGGCTCCGGCGGGATCGCCGCCGGACTGCGCGGCGCCGCTGGGGACCAACTTGAGGATCCGGTGGCCCGGCGTGACGGGACTCCCGCGCGGGCAGTGACCGAGCAGACTCGAAGGCGGCTCCGGAGGTGAGATGCGGAGCTGGGCGTGGCGTCCGGTGTTGGCTGCCGCGATGTCGGCCGGCGACACACTCTCCCGCCCGCGGCGCGGTGACCGCGCGCTGCGACAGGACTACTCCAGCGCCTTCTCGAGGAACGGGTCCC
>VFZS01001012.1 GCA_016871095.1 Acidobacteriota bacterium | reverse complement strand
CCGCAACCAACTGTGCGGCTTCGGCACGACTCCGGTGCCGCCGCCGCGATCTCGTCTGCTCTTCGCTCATCCTCCCACTTCAACACCCAATCCCCCGCCTGAACAGATGGGATGCTCTAACGCTTACGGTGGAACTGATGGGCGGACAGCTCGAACTGGAGAGCGAACCCGGGCGGGGCAGCACGTTCTGGTTCGACCTGCGGGTGCCCAAGTGCCCCGCCGGGACAGTTTCCGCAGCGCAGGCTGCGACGCCGTCCTCCTCGCCGCCGGCCGTGCCCCCTGGGCGCTACCGCATCCTGCTGGCCGAGGACAACCCGGTCAACCAGACCATCGCCATGCGCATCCTGACCAAGGCGGGCTTCGAGGCCCACGCCGTGGAGAACGGGCGGCAGGCCCTGGACGCGCTGGCCCACGGCCGCTACGACCTGGTGCTGATGGATGTGCAGATGCCGGAGATGGACGGCTTCGAGGCCACCGCGCAGATCCGCCAACTGGAAGGCGCCCTGCGCCACATTCCCGTCATCGCCATGACCGCCAACGCCATGAGCGGCGACCGCGAGAAGTGCCTGGCCGCCGGCATGGACGACTACATCAGCAAGCCGGTCCACGGCCAGCAACTCTGCGAACTGGTCCTCCGCTGGGCGGAGCACCCGCTTGAGTGCGCCCTCACCGGATCGGCGAGTAGGCCGTCGCCCGGAACAGCGACATCTGAATGATGCTGGAAATCTGTCCGTGCTTCTCGATGGACTCCTTGCGCACCTTGATCCATTCCGGATCCGCGGCGAAAGCGGCCCAGGCCTTCTCGCGCGCCGCCAGGCTGTCGAAGGGGATCAAGTAGGTAAGGTTGGGCCGGTTGGCGCCGAAGTAGGTGCTCGAGTAGAACAGCGGGTGCACGCCGCAACGGGCGAAGATCTTGATCTCCGGCCCGGCGAAGCGCTCATGCAGGGCCTGGAGCTGACGATAGGTGGGCGAGTGGTAGACCCGCAACTCGAAGATGCGGGGCGTCTTGGGCGGCGGATCCAGCGGCACAATCTCCGGTGAGTAGTCCGTGGCCTCCAGCAAGGCCGCCGAGCTATGCTCGCACGGCGGCTCCGCATGCGCCTCCAGGGCCTCCGCGGCCTTCCGCAGGCCCTCTTGCTTCCACAGCCCGGCTTCAAGGCTTGGCAGTTCCTCCAACGACCTCAGCCCCAGGATCAGGGCGAGCTGTGGCATCTGCGGAGCCACCAGCGCGTCCATGACGATCTTGGGCCCCGTATGCACCTTGTTGAGCGCGGGCAGCAGGGCATCTCGAATGAAGTCGTTCATGCGGCCCGGCTGCGTCCCGTTTTTCAGAAAGAAGTGTTCCAGTATGTAGTACCTGGTCCTCTGCGCGCCGGCTGCGCCGGCCTGATTGGTGTTCATCAGCGTCATACCTCCCATCACCCCCACGAAAGATCTGCGGTCCATGGCTCACCTCGCTTGCCGTACAATTCAGAAACAGATGCTCGCGTTGTTGCTGCTCTTGGCGCCGGCGGTTTCGCCCGCGGCGGGACAGGCGGAAGGCCTGTCCTACTCCGCCCCGGCCGGCA
>VFZS01001011.1 GCA_016871095.1 Acidobacteriota bacterium | reverse complement strand
ACGTGGGGCATGCTTCAGCTTGCCAGCGGGCTCCTTCCACGGGCTGGTAGCGGACCGCCGGTGGTCAGAGGTAGCGCAGCAGCACCGCCGTAACGTTGTCGGGCGCGCCCCGCTCTTTGGCCGCGGTGATGAGCCGGCCCACCAAATCCTCGGGTGGCGCCTCGGCGGCCAGCGTCTCGGCCAGGACGGCGGGCGGCACCGGCCCCGATAGCCCGTCAGAGCACAACAGTATCCGGTCCCCCGGCTCCAGGCGCAGCTCGTGGGTGCGGACGGTCATGTCAGCGGCGGTCCCCACCGCCATGGTGAGCACGTTGCGATGCGGAAAGCTGCTGACCTCCTCCTCGGTCAGACCGAAGCGCAGGCGCAGCTCGTTCACCAGGGTCTGATCATAGGAGAGCTGGGTCAGCACCCCGGCGCGCCACAAGTAGGCCCGGCTGTCACCCACATTGGCGATAAACAGCTCGGGCAGACGCCATAGCGCCGCCACGATGGTCGAACCCATCCCGGCGCAGTGCGGGTCGCTGGAGGCGCGCTCCAGCACCCGGCGATTGGCCTCCTGGATGGCCTCCTCGAGCAGTTGCGCGGGCGGCCACTCCAGGGGGGGCCGGCGCACATAGGCGGCCACCGTCTCGATGGCCAGCGCCGAGGCCACCTCGCCGCTGGAGGCGCCTCCCATGCCGTCGGCCACCATGGCCAAGCCCAGCTCCTCGTCCAGGAAAAGGGTGTCCTCGTTGTTCTGGCGCACCAGTCCGGGATCGCTCGCTCCCCAGCCTTGCAGCTTCGGCATCAGTGAACCCATCCCGGTGCTCAACTCCTGGATTTCCTCTGTATCGTAGCATGGTCGCCGCCCGAGCCAGCGCGGTGCGGTACGATGGCTAGTGCCGATCCAACTTGACGCACCTAGCCTACCAGCGTCGCAGCGGTGGCAGAGCCCGGCCGGGTGGTTCGCGGTGGGTTGGCGAGGAAAGTTGGAACGGCACTAGTTCGTCCCTATGCCCCTGTATCAGGCCCTGGTCCTGGCCGTCATTCAAAGTCTCACCGAGTTCCTGCCCATCAGCAGCACCGCCCACCTGGTGCTGACGCCCTGGCTGCTGGGATGGAGCGACCCGGGCCTGACCTACGACATCGCCCTGCACTTCGGCACCCTGGCCGCGCTGGTGGCCTATTTCTTCCGGGACTGGGTGGAGATGCTGGCGGCGGCGTTCGGGCGACGGGTGCGGCCGGATGCGGAGACCGCCCGGCAGCCCCGGCTGCTGTGGCTGCTGGCGCTGGGCACCGTGCCGGCGGTGGTGGCCGGTCTGCTTTTCCATGAGCAGGCGGAAACCACCTGGCGCAGCCCCCTGCTGATGGGCGCCATGCTCATCCTGGTGGCCGGTTTCATGTACTGGGCCGACCGGCGGGGGGCGCTGCGGAGGGGCCTGGGCGACATCACGCTGGCCGACGCCCTGTGGATCGGCGGGGCCCAGGCCGTTGCCCTCATTCCCGGAACGTCCCGCAGCGGGATCACCATCGCCGTGGCGCTGTGGCGGGGGCTGGAACGGCCCGCCGCGGCGCGCTTCTCCTTCCTGCTCT
>VFZS01001010.1 GCA_016871095.1 Acidobacteriota bacterium | reverse complement strand
CAGCGAGGTGGGCGGCGGGCCGGGGGGCCCGCCCCACTGGGGAGCGCTCGGCAGGCCTGGAGGCCTACTCCACAGCGGGGCGCGCCAGGCGTGGCGCAGCGCCGCCAGGGCGGCTTCGTCTCCGCGCAGCGCCCGCCGGTCGAGGCGGCGCAGAGCGTCCCGCCACAGGCGGCGGAACACCCGCGGCGAGCTTACGCTGCCGGCCAGGAAGCGCAGGTAGTTCAGCTCGAGGCAGCGCGCCAGTTCCTGGGGCTCGTAGTACCGGGAAGTGGTGGCCCGGTGATGGTGGGTGACCCGGGCAGCGGCGCAAAACACGGTGGGCCAGCCACGCTGCCAGGCGCGGTAGCCCAGATCCAGATCCTCGACGTAGGCCGGCTGGTAAACCTCGCGGAAGCTGCCCAGTTGCTCCAGGCGGGCGTGATCGTAGAGCGTGCAGCCGCCGCTGCCGTACAGAACATAACTCACGTCCTCGCCCGGGACAGGCCAGTCGCAGCGTATGGGGAAGTCCTCGCTCACGCGCTTGGGACGCGGCGGCATGACGGCCTTGCCGGTCTCCTGGCGCCGCGCTCCCGGCGGGAAGAAGATCTCAGCGGTGGCGCCGAAAAGGTCCGGCACGCGGTCAAAGGCCTCGCGCAGGGCCGCGAAGAACCCCGGCTCGATGACCATGTCGTTGTTGAGCAGGCAGACGTGGGAGAAGCGCGCTCGCCGGATGCCGCGGTTGACGGCCTCGGCGAATGCCAGCGGCCTGGGATGCGCCTCGATGATCAGCTCGGGATAGCGGGCGCGCAGGAAGTCCGCGCTCCCGTCCTCGGAGCCGTTATCCACGACGATGATTTCGGAGGGCACACCCGCCAGGTCCGCCGTGACGCCGGGCAAGACCCGCTCGAGCAGTTCCTTCCCGTGGCGCGACGGGATGACCACGGAGATCCCCGGCTCAAACACCGGGACGGCCGCCTCCACTGCCGCACGGGGCCGTAGCCGCTTCAGCCAACCGGCGGCGGATCCGCCCAGCGCTGCGCCCAGGCGCGCCAGGGGACGCCGCCACTGGCGCGGTCGCACCAGCCGCCAGAAGAAGGTGTAGACTTCGCCGCCGGCACGAAGCTGGTGCCGCACGAAGTTACGCGCGCGCCACACCGCGTTACGGATGATTACGCCGGCGCACCAGGGGCGCAGCATGAAGTTATCGAGAGTCTCGTTGAAGGCCAGGAAGCCGCGCGGCGCCAGCAGTAGCGCGATCAGCCGCATGCGCCGGTAGGGCACGTTGGGCACGAGCAGCACGCCGGCCAAGCGGATGCGCTTGCCCCGGAACGCGGCTCGGCAGCGTCCCAGGTTGTCGCGAAGACTGCGCGCCGGGGAGTAGAGAATCCACTGCCCTTCCCGGGAGGGGAACTCCGACACCACGTACAAGGGAAGCTCCGGGAACAGCTCCCGCATGCGCGCGATCAGGCGGTCGTTCAGCTCGTCCGTGCCAGAGGCGAAGGCGACCTTGATCGTCTGGCTCAAATCAGCGATTGCCAGGCCGGCTCCAGGCAGCCGTCCCGGAAGCCGCGCCACATGCCCAGCGCCTGGAGGCAGAAAGCGGT
>VFZS01001009.1 GCA_016871095.1 Acidobacteriota bacterium | reverse complement strand
GCAAGTCGCCGCGCGCCCTGGACAACTCCCGTCATTCCTGGTATACTGTGCGCCAAAGTCAAGGTGCGACGCACCTCGCCAAGTGCGTCGCACCTAACCCGAAACAAGGAGCTCCCCGTGGATCGTCTGGCTATTTTCTGGCCCATGATTGCGCTGGCTACGGTTGTCTTCCTCGTCGGCAGCGGCTGGAACGTCGCCGTGTGGCTGCAGGGGGCGGTGCACGGCGACCCCCGCCTCTCGCCGTGGCGCAAGCTGTGGCTGCTCCTGGGCGACGTGGCCGGCGTGCTCTTCAGCCGCCGCCTGTGGCCGGCCATCCAGGCCACCGTGCGCGACGCTCTCCTCCACCGGCGCTTGCAACAAACCAGCCTCCTGCGCTGGGCGGCGCACATTTCGCTCCTGAGCAGCCTGGGGGCCCTTTTTGCTCTCTCCCTGCTCACCGGCTTCTGCCAGGAGATCCTGCACGGTATCTTCGGCGTCAACCATCCCCTGGTGCTGGCCATCATGAACAAGGACAACCCTGTCATCGCCCTGTCTAACGAGATTCTGAACCTCGTCGCCTGCCTGGGTTTGGGCCTCGTCGTCTACCGGCGGTGGGGGCGACGGGAGGCGCAGCTCCTCAACGCCGCCCCCGACCTGGCCACCCTGGCGCTGGTGGCCACCCTGCTGGTCAGCGGCTACCCGCTGGAGTCGTTCCGGCTGCTGGCGGAGAACGTGCCACCGGCGCAGGCGGCCTACTCCTTCATCGGCTATCCGCTGGCCTTGGCCCTGCGACCCTTGGGCTGGCCCTGGCTGACCGTGCACTTCTGGGCATTTCTCTTTCACGCCGCGGTCGCCGCGGCCCTCATCGCCTACCTGCCCTTCAGCAAGTTCTGGCACGTCTTCGCCAGCCCCCTGATCGCCGTGGCCAACACGCTCCAGGAGGAGCTACCTGCTCACACTCCGGTAGTCCTGGACGATCTATGGCGGGAGGTGGGACGATGAGCCGGCTCGATCTTTCCCGCTTCTCCTGCCAGCAGCTTCTGGAGCTAGACGCCTGCACCCGTTGTGGCGAGTGTGTGGCTTCATGCCCGGTGTACACCCCCACCGGCCGGGAGACGATCACGCCGCGGGGCAAAATCCAGACCTGGCGCGATTTTGTGCAGCGGCAGCACGGCCCGGGGGCGATTCTCGGCCCGCGCCCCATCGCCAGCGAGGCTCTGGCCGGCCTGTCGGATGAGAATTACTCCTGCACGCTGTGCGGGCGCTGCAACACCGTCTGCCCGGTGAAGATCAACACCCGCGCCCTGTGGGTCAGCCTGCGCGCGGCCATGGTGGATCGCGGCCACTACCCGGCGATTATGGGCACGCTGCGCGATACGGTGACTACTCGCTACAACATCTCCGGCGATCCTAACGAGGCCCGCCTGGGCTGGGCCGATAATCTGGAGCAGCCCATCGCCGGGCTGGCGCAGCGACCGCGGGCCAAAGTGGTCTACTTCACGGGCTGTGTGGCCGCTTTCTACCCCCTGGCCTACGGCATCCCCCAGGCCTTCTCCCAGATTCTGGACAAGGCGGGCGTGGATTTCACCTGCCTGGGCGGCGATG
>VFZS01001008.1 GCA_016871095.1 Acidobacteriota bacterium | reverse complement strand
GGACGGCCTGGCCTGCGAACTGCCTGTGGTCCCGCTGTTCGAGACCATCCACGATCTGGAGCGCAGCGAGGCCATCCTGGATGCTTTTCTGCTTCATCCCATCACTCAGCGGACGCTGGACCATCTTCAGCGTCGCGACCCGCGCGGTGCGCGCGAGCTGGTGGTGATGCTGGGCTACAGCGACAGCAACAAGGACGGCGGAATCCTGGCCAGCCACTGCGCGCTGCACCGTGCCGAGCAAGGCCTGGCGCGGCTGGCTCGCCAGCGCGGCGTGCGGCTGGCCTTCTTCCACGGGCGCGGTGGCACGGTGGGCCGCGGGGCGGGACCCACCCACGTTTTCCTCGAGGCCCTGCCGGCCGGCTCGCTCACCGGCCGCATGCGGGTCACCGAGCAGGGGGAGGTCATCGCGCAGAAGTACTCTCACCGCGTCTCCGCCACCTTTCATCTCGAGCGGCTGCTGGCGGGAGTCACGCGCACATCCCTGCTGCACTCTCAGGGCGAGGCGCCGCCGCATCCGCTCGAGGAGGTCTGGTCCCGGGTGGTGGACCGCAGCTTCCAGGCCTACCGCCGCCTGGTCGAGGGCGACGGCTTTGTCGAGTTCTTCCACCAGGCCACTCCAATTGATGTCATTGAGCACACCCGGATCGGCTCCAGGCCCGCCCGGCGCAGCGGCAAGCCGGCCCTCGAGGACCTGCGCGCCATTCCGTGGGTCTTTGGCTGGAGCCTGGCGCGCTTCCACCTGCCGGGCTGGTACGGAGTGGGCGCGGCGCTGGAGTGGCTGCGGAAGGAACATCCCGCCGAGTGGACGGCACTGCGCGATGAGATCCGGCGGTGGCCCTTCTTGTCCTACCTGCTGCACAACGTCGAGGCCGCTCTCATGATGGCCCATCCCGAGATCATGGAGCGCTACGCCTCGCTGGTCCGGGATGCGGACCTGCGCCGCTCGGCTATGGACACTATTCTGGCGGGCTACCGGCTGGCCGATGCCTCCATCAGCGAGTTATTCGGAGGAACCGCAGAGGCGCGCCGGCCTCGCCTGGCTCTCGCCATCCAGTTGCGCGACCGGGCCTTGAGGCAGCTCCACGAGGAGCAGGTGCGGCTACTGGCGGTCTGGCGCGCCGAGCCCGCCGAGGAGACCCTGCAGGCCTTGCTGCTGACGGTCAACGCCATCGCCATGGGCCAGAAGATGACCGGCTGAAGGTCCGTGGGGCAGGCCCCCGGCCTGCGAGCCGAACCCCTGGTCGGCTCACCGGGCGCCCGAAGACGCCGGCCAGGGGGCCAGCGGTGGCTCAGGGGAGCCGCCCCACAGGAGGCCCGAGATGGTCAATCTGGGGGAAGCCGAGTAGGGAAGACTTCAGCCTGTCGGTGTGCGGCCTACGAACCGGGCGGAGGAGGCGGTGGAGGCGGAGCGCTGGGATCGCCGCTGCCAGGAGGCGGAGGCGGCGGTGCTGGCGCAGGCTGGTCGGTAGGCATGCCGCCGCCGGGGATACCGCCGCCACCCGGCACGGGCATCGTTCCCACGCCACGGCCGCTGCGGTATACCGCCGTGTTCAGCGCATCGGTCAGCATGCGCAGCGCGGCGCG
>VFZS01001007.1 GCA_016871095.1 Acidobacteriota bacterium | reverse complement strand
TGACTGAGCTCCGCTACTACACGCGCATGGCTCGGGGCTACTGGCAGTTCCTGCGCGCCCCGCTGCTTGCCGATCCGCTGGGGGCTTTGCGGCGCCAGCTCGAAAACCGCGCGGCCATCTTCCTGGACCTTGCCCGGCGCGCCATCTTCGCCCAGCCCGATAGTCCGTACCATCAGATGCTCGGGTTGGCCGGGTGCGGATGGGAGGACCTGGCCGGGGCGGTCAGCAAGAACGGTCTGGAACCCACCCTCGAGGCCTTGCGCCGGGGCGGGGTATACCTTACGCATGATGAGTTCAAGGCCACGCAGCCGATCATCCGCTCGGGCCGCCACATCCCTTCGACCGAGACCAGTTTCGCCAACCCGCTGGTGGGCGGGTTCTTCGAGTACCGCAGCAGCGGGAGCCGGAGCCGGGGCACGCGGGTGCGGCACGCCACCGAGTACCTGATGTACCGGGCGGTGCACTCGAGGCTGCTGGCCGAGGAATTCTCTCTGGCGGGCCGTCCGCTGGTTTCGCTCAGCCCGGCCCTGCCGGCCGGCTACGGGTTTATTGTCAACACGCTGGCCGCGCGGATGGGCCGGCGAGTGGCCGGGTGGTTTCCGCCGGGCGGGAGCTGGCGCGCTACCGGCCACTACCGCGCGCTGACCGGCGGGATGATCCTGGCGGCCCGGCTGGGCGGCGTCAAAGCCCCGTTCCCGCACTTCCTTCCAGCCCAGGATTTCGCCCCGGTGGCACGCTGCCTCGCTCGCTGCCGGGCCGCTGGAGTTCCCGCGGTGTTGTCCGGCCCGCTGAGCCCGGCCGTCCGGGTGGCGGCGGCGGCACGGGATCTGGGTCTGGACATCCGCGGGACGCTGTTCTTCGCACTGGGAGAGACCATCACGGACGCCAAACGGGATCTGGTCGAGAGCACGGGCGCTGAGATCTACTCCTGGTACGGCATCGGCGAGCTGGGCACGGTGGGCCACGGCTGCCGGCAGATGAAGACCGGCAATTGCGTGCATGTTTATCGGGATGTGGTGGCCGCCATCAACTGGCGGCGCCCGGCCCCACTGAGCGAGACCGAAGTGGACTCGCTGCTGCTTACGACCCTGCTGCCGTTCTCGCCCCTGGTCCTCATCAACGCGGAGATGGACGACGCCGGGGTGGTCGAGCCGGCCACCTGCGCGTGCCGCCTGCGGGAGGCGGGCTTCATCGAGCAGATCCGCGATCTGGGCAGCTTCGGGAAGCTGACCGGACACGGGATGACGCTGGTCGGCACCAACCTGGTGGAACTCCTCGAGCGCGCCTTGCCGGCCCGGCTGGGGGGAGGCCCGGGCGACTATCAGCTCGTCGAGCACGAAGGCGAGGCGCAGACCCAGCTCACCTTGCGCGTCAGCCCGCGCGTCGGAGTCACGTCGGCGAAAAGGGCGGAGGCCTGCTTCTATGAGGAGGTGCGCAAGCTCTACGGCGGCGCGCTCAGCTCCCGAACGTGGCGGCATGCGGGAGCGGTTCGGGCGGTCATTGCCGAGCCGCTTGCCACCGCGTCGGGCAAAGTCCTGCCCCTCCACCTGATGCGCTCGGCGCAGCGGCTTTGAGACTTGGACGCCGCGC
>VFZS01001006.1 GCA_016871095.1 Acidobacteriota bacterium | reverse complement strand
GGCCGGCTGGGACTCTCCACCGGCCCCATGTTGGCCCAAATCCGCCACGCCTATTGCACCAAGACCAGACTGGAGGCCCCAGTCCACTCCGGTGAGGAGTAGCTATTTTCGGAACAACAACAACCCAAGGACGGAGGCCTGCCCGGCAGCTCGGGATGCGCGGGGCCTATGCGTAGCGGTTCAGGCCTTGGCCGAGTCGATTTGCGCCAGCCGCGCCCGGCGGCTCTTGAAGGTGAAAAAACCGCTCACGTTTTCCCACAGCAGCTCCGGGAATTTCTTGTCCAGATAGGACCGGATCGAAACGTAACACTGGTCGCAGGTGTTAGTCCGCGTAAACTCGCGCACCATGCGCGGCTGCTCGTGGAGCCCGTAACGCTGGAATTGCATCGAGCACGGCTGCAATTCTCCGCGCGCCGTCACCACCAGAAACCGCCAGCCCGCCGAGCAGCCCGGCGCGCCGCCGTTCTCGAAATACCGGCGCGTGCCCTCCAGCGTCCCGGTCGAGTTAACGATCCAATTAGTGTGATCGCGCCGCGCCTCCACCCGGTCAAAGCCCCGGTTCATCTGCGCCAACTGCTCCGGCGTGGACAAGAAATAGTCGCGGCAGCCGGTGCGGCGCGCCGAGTAAGCGCTGTAGCAGATATTGACGCCCCACTCGCGCGCCTTGTCCGCCATCGCCTCGATCTCGCCCACGTTCTCGCTGGTGATGCAACTGTTCAGCACGATGTCGTCGTAGCCCAGCGCGGCCAGCCGCGGCACTATCCGCCTCAGGTGCGCATACAGCCCGGGATGGCAGCGGAAGGCGTCGTGCCGCTCGTCGGGGAAATCCAGGCTCACCGAGAACTGGTGCACGCCCGCGGCGCGCAGCTCCAGGTAGAGATCCTCCCTCATCCGCGACCAGTTCGACACCAGAATGGTGTAGGGCAGCCCCGACGGCCGCTTGATGTGGCGCACGATGTCCACCACGTCGTCGCGCAGCAGCGGCTCTCCGCCGGAGACCTGCACCACGCAGGGCTTGAGCACTTCCATGTACCGGCTGTACTCGGCGGGTTTCAGGTTGCTCGAGTCATCCTTGGGCCCGCCGTGGTCGCAGTGCCGGCACCAGCAGGTGCACGAGTCGGTCACCTCGAAAGACACCACCACCGGGCGGCCCGCCATCCAGTTCAGCGTGCCGCGGCCAATCACCCCAAGGGACTCGACCAGTGGAAGCCTGCGCATAGCCCGCCAGGACCGGGGACAGGCCACACCGTCCCTCCGTGGACGGCGCAGCCTGTCCCCGTCTCATTACACCACAGCGCCCCGCCGCCGCCGAGCGGACGGGCTTGTTCGGGCGGGATCGGGGGCTGAATGGGGAAAACCGAGGGTCGAGGGGCCGGCCGACAGGCTGAAGGCCTGTCCCACAGGTTAGGGTTTCTTCGGCTCGGGCGTAGGCACCTGTTCGCCGTACTTGATCTGGATGTCGCTCTTGAACTGCTTGTAGTCCTCGTAGCGCACGGTCATGCGGATGCGCTGCGGGCCGCTCTGAAAAGCCAGCGTGTCGTCGGCCCGGGTGTAGGTGGGGAACCAGTACTTCTTGTCGATCTGCTCGCGG
>VFZS01001005.1 GCA_016871095.1 Acidobacteriota bacterium | reverse complement strand
TTCGGTGGGCGTGATCGCGGGGCACGCCGCCGGCCGGACGGGCACGGGCGCGGGCGTGGGCGCCGCCGCCGGAGCCGCCGCGGGCCTGGTCGGAGTGCTGCTCTCGCGCGGCCCCGACGCCATCCTGGCCAAGGGCTCCACCATCGAGATGGTGCTGGACCGTTCGCTGAAGTTCACCGAAGAGGAGCTGGATTTCAGCGGCCGTCCGATGCCTCGCGTGGGCACCGGCGGAGGCGGTCCCCAGCCGCGCGAGGAGCGACGCTCGCTGCCCATGCCGGGGCGGCGGTGGCCGTAGAAGAACAGGTCTGGAGACCTATTCTACTGTGGCGCCGGGGGGTTGCAGGGTAACAGGTCTGGAGACCTCTTCTACTACAGATCCGGGCGGTGGAAACGGAGTGCGTTCGAGATCACGGACGATGCCGCGCGGGCCAGCCGCCGACCGGGGCGCCGGCCTTCGGCACGTCCTAGCGCGGACCTGGCCGGACGCGGGTGAGGCCGTGACGGGCCAGAAAGCCGCTGATTTCCGCGATGAGCCTGGCGTCCTGTTGCGCGGTGAAGCGCCAATGCCCGCCGCCCGGAACGGTCAGCAACTGGTTGGGGACGCCCACCCGCTCCAGGGCCTGGTGCAGCCGGACCGCGTGACTGTACGGAACGGTGGGATCAGCGTCTCCGTGAATGGAAAGGACCGGCGGCAGGCCGGCGCGCACGTACTGGAGGGGAGAGACGCGCCGGGCGACCTCCTCCCGGTTTGGCTGGCTCCCCAACCACTCCACGGCATAGCTTTTCTGGTTGGCGCCCTCCAGCAGATCGGCCACGTCGGTGATGCCCACCCAGTTAACGATCGCGGCCACCGCCAGTTTCTCTTCGCCGGGACACTGGCGGTCCAAGCCGGCCGATTCCGGCAGCATACCTGTCATGAGCGCCAGGTGACCGCCGGCTGAGTGGCCTGTGACCACGATCTTCGAGGTGTCGAACAGGTACTGCGGGGCATTGCGGATCACCCAGCGCAGCGCGCACCGCCCGTCCTCGACCGCTGCCGGAGCGTTGGCCACGTTCCCCAGCCGGTAGCCCACATTCACCACATTCCAACCCATCTCCAGGTAGGGCAGGATGTTCAACACCATGTATTCCTTGCTGCGCGCCACCCAGCCGCCTCCATGGAAGTACATCACCGTGGGGAGCGGCGTGGTGGCGCCCCGCGGCACGTACACGTCGAGCCTGCATTGGTAGTTGCTGGCCGTCAGATAAGTAACGTCGTTTATCACCCGATACTCGGCGCCCACATGTGCCGTCCAGGCAGCGGTGTCCGGCTCCTGCGCAGCCGCACTCCATCCGCCCAGGAGCACCGCAAGAATCAGCGTGGGAAGTCTCACTGGCATGCCTCCGCGTCTCCACATCATGATAGATGATAGGTCCGACTACCTGTAGGCAGTTGGGTGACAGGCGGCCGCAGGGGAACAGGCCTGGAGAACTACTCCACTACAGATCCAGGCGGCGGAGGCGGAGCGCGTTCGAGATCACCGAAAGACAACTGAAGGTCATCGCGGCGGCGGCCAGCACCGGGCTGAGCAGCAGGCCGAAGGCCGGATAGAGAAC
>VFZS01001004.1 GCA_016871095.1 Acidobacteriota bacterium | reverse complement strand
CAGCAGGTCCGAGTAGTGGACGTTGCCCGACCCGATGATCGCTACGTCTTCAGGCACCCGCAGTCCCGCTTCCAGCACGGCCCGGATGGCCCCGGCGGCGACCGGGTCGTTGTAGCAGAAAACGCCGTCGGGCAGCGGCTGCCGGCCGAGTAGCGCGCGCATCGCCTCGCATCCGGTGCCGTCCTGGTACTGGGCGTGAATGACATACTCGGGCGGCGTCTCCAGGCCGTGCCCCGCCAGGGCCCGGCGATACCCCCGCAGCCGGCCGATGCCGGTGGCAATGGCCGGACCCCGCAGGTGCGCGATCCGCCGGCACCCTTGCTCGATCAGGTGCCCGGTGGCGAGTTCGCCGATCTCGTCGTTGTTGCCGCCTACGTAGTGCGCCTGGAGGCCGGGCGGCAGGCGGTCAATCAGCACGTAGGGCGCCTTGCGGGTCCGTAGCATCTGGAACAGCCTCGCTTTGCCGCTCCTTTGTGCCGAGGCCACAATCAGCCCGTCCACGTTGCGGGCCAGCAGGGCCGCGATGTGCCGCTCTTCGGCCGCCGGGTCCTCCTCCGAGTTGGAGATGACCACCTGGTAGCCCGCCGGCTCCAACTGGCGCGCCACGCCCTTGGCCACCGCCGCGAAAAAGGAGTGCATCAGGTCGGGGATCACCAGTCCCGCGATGTAGGTGCGCCGCGTGGCCAGGCTCCGTGCAATCCAGTTAGGCTGGTAGCGCAGTTGGCGGGCCCGCTTCAGCACGCGCTTCCGGGTTTCCTCGCTGATGTCGCTGTGGTTGCGCAGGGCCTTGGACACCGTCATCAGCGAGACGCCCAGGTCCTCGGCGATATCTTTCATGCGCGCGGCCAAACCAGTCTCCTCAGCCCTGCCAGGCGGGGCGGATTCCATTGTTTCCCGGGATGCGGGCCGCTGTCAAGCGGGGATCCGCGGAGAAAACGCCTATGGCGCTATAGTGACCGCTCAAGATTGCCGGATCTGAGGCGGAAAGTGAAACTGATCTCTTGACCCCGCCGGGGGGGGCTGACAGGTAGCGCCGCCAGTGCCTTGCAGCCCACGTGCTGCTGCATGGCCGGCCGCACCACTTGCTCACGCGCGTGGCTCGAAATCGGCTTCCGAGCCGCGACCGTCAGGGAGTGGTCCTTTCAAGGCATTCGCGACACAGCACCCTATATCGCCGGTGGCTCACCCACCTGGGCCAGCACGATGTGGGTCCGGCCGTGCTTCTCGCTCACCCCGATGAAGCGTTTGTAGCCCCGCTCGGTGTACTCCATCCGCACGCCGCTGCGGCGCTTCCTGGCGATGATCCAATGTGGCAGCTCCCTCTTGTAGAACTCCACCACCCTGTCCACCGAATCCTCGGTGGAGTAGTGCGCGGCGGTGACCGTGACCTCCTGGTGCAGGGAACCGAGATCCAGCTCCACGCTGACGGACTGGCTGTCCCCCTGCTCAGTGGCGGCTCCCGGATAGACTGGGATGCCGGCCTTGAGCGGATCCAGCCGCCCGCTTTCGTGCACCCGCACCGAGCCCAGCGGCGTGGACACCTCTACCGACTTGCCGCTGGCCGAGTGCGTCTCCTCCACCCGGGTGTTGTGGGCCAG
>VFZS01001003.1 GCA_016871095.1 Acidobacteriota bacterium | reverse complement strand
CGCTGGAGGCGCGCAAGCAGGGCGGGCTGGTCACCTACGTGCATCCGATGGGCGGAAACGTGCGCGACGTCTTCGACACCGGCCTGGGCGCCAAGGAGCTCCCGGTGAACGCGGCGCTGGGCGCGGTGGATTCCATCGACCTGCTGCCCTTCGGCGAGAGGGCCTACGAGCTGTGGTACCGGCTGCTCAACGCCGGCTGCCGCATCTCGGCCGGGGCGGGCACCGACGTGTTCACCAACTGGCGGGGCATCAACCAGATCCCCGGCGGGGCGCGGCAGTACGTGGAAGTGGGCGCGGCCATGAACTGGCCGCGCTGGGTCGAGCGCTACCGGCAAGCGCGCAACTTCGTCACCAACGGGCCCCTGATCAGCTTCAACGTGAATGGAGAGCCGCTGGGCGCGGAGATACGCGTGCCCGCCGGTCAGCCCTACCGCGCCAAACTGACCGCGGAGGTGATGGCGCGCACGCCCCTGCGGCTGGTCGAGTTCATCCAGAACGGGAAGGTGATCGACCGGCAGGCGGTGGGCGGCGAGGCGCGCACGGTGCGCATGGAACACGAGGTCTCGGTCGAGAGCAGTTGCTGGTTCGCCGTGCGCGTGACCGGAGCGCCTGCGCGCGGCATCGCGGGCGGGGGCGGCATTCCCCGGGCGCACACCAGTCCCATTTACGTCCACGTGGGCGGGGCTCCCACGCTGCTGCGAGAGGACGTCGAGTTGATGATCCGCTGGATTGACCGGCTGTGGGCGCTGCTCGAGGAACGCAACAACCTCGGACCAGCGGCCAACCGCGAGGCCGCCCGCCGCATGATCGCCCAGGCGCGCGGGCACTTCGAAAAGAAGCTGGCGCAGGCCCGCTGAGCGGAGGCCGGGATGGCGGAAGACTTCAATGCGACTGCTTCGACGTTGATCGGGGAGAAGCGCCTGGACGAGGCCAAGGCGCTCCTGGAACAGGCCCTGGCCGAAAAGCCCGCGGACTGGCGGCCGGTGTTGGCCGACGAGGACGAGGAGGTCGTCTACTGCTGGGACATGCAGGAGTTCCTGGCCTGTTGCGCCGAGAGCCGGAAGGACGATGGCCGCGTAGTGTGGGTACATGGCTCGTATTCCCGGGCCTGCTACCTGCTGGCCTACATCGCCGTCGAGCAGCGCAATGCGGAGGCGGCCTTCCAGGCGCTTCAGAAGGGCCTGGAACTCGAGCCGGACCATCCGCATTTGTGGTGCGAGATGGGCCACCTGTTGCAGCTCTTGCAGCGGCACGACGAGGCCCTCCAGTGTTACGTGCGGGCGGAGGGGGTGCGCGCCTGGGCCACCTCTGAGCAGAAGGGCCGCGCCTTGCGGGGCCAGGGCATCAACCTGATTGACCTGGGCCGGCTGGACGAAGCCGAGGCAGCCCTCAAGCGCTCGCTCGAAGTCGAGCCGGAGAATCCGAACGCCCTGCACGAGCTGGGCTACATCGCGCACCTGCGGCGGCAGGCCGAAGGGCAAAGCCCTAGCCTGGATTCCCACGGAGCTGCCAGGAGCTAACCGATTGGGTCCGGACTGCACCGAGATTTCGGACAACCTGCTGCGGTCGCGTTAAGGATATATCGAGACTTTGAACTGAGACCCGCATAGTC
>VFZS01001002.1 GCA_016871095.1 Acidobacteriota bacterium | reverse complement strand
TGGCAGGATACTGAGAGGATGGCAGACCACTCGCTCACGCTCGTGGCTCTGATCCGAGCCGCGACCGTAAGGGAGCGGTTACAGGAGGCTGCATGAATCGGCGCAGTTTTCTCAGGACTTCAACGGCGGCAGCGTTCCCCTATGTGGCGCCCGCGACGGTGCTGGGGGCCAACGACCGCATCGAGGTGGGCTTCGTCGGGTTGGGCGGCCGGGCCAAATGGCTGATCCAGCGCGAGGACTTCGGCGACGCCCGCATCACGGCGGTGGCCGATTGCTGGCTGCCGCGCTGCGCGGAGGCGGCCAAGCTGCATCCGCAGGGCGACAAGTGGGGCAAGTACGCCGACTACCGCGAGATGTTCGACCAGGCCAAGCTCGACGCCGTGTTCGTCGAGACCACCACCCACGCGCGCGTGCTGATCATGATTCAGGCGCTACAGGCCGGCCTGGACGTCTACGGCGAGAAGCCGCTCACGCTCACCGTCGAAGAGGGTCGTGTGCTCACCCACGCCGTCCTCCGTTACAAGCGCGTGCTCCAGACCGGCACGCAGCAGCGCTCCATGCCCATCAACATCTACGCCAGCAACCTGGTGGCCAGCGGCAAGATCGGCAAGATCGAGAAGGTCATCGTGTGCAACTTCATCGGCCCCGAGCGCTGGAAGCCGCAGCCGGCGCAGCCCATGCCTGAGGGCCTGAACTGGGACCAGTGGTGCAACCAGACCGAGCTGCGTCCCTACCACACTCTGTTGCACCGCAGATGGGCGCGCTGGTGGGATTACGATGGCGGAGGGCTGTCCTGGGGCGTGAGTGGCTGGGGGGCGCACTCGCTGGATCAGGTGCAGGCAGCTTTGGGCACCAGCCAGACCGGCCCGGTCGAGGTCATCCCCGAAGAACCTGGCCCCAAGTGCAAGGTCACTTTACGTTACGCCAGCGGCACGCTGGTGAAGCTGGAGCAGGAGATCATCAAGGATCACCAGCAGCTCGGCGCCATCTTCGAGGGAACCAAGGGCCGCATCCAGATTGTGCGCGGCGATTTCACCGCCGACCCGCCCGAGCTTAAGAAGGGCGCGCCCGATATCACCGTGGAAGGGCCGGGCGAAAATGTCTTTCACATCCGCGACTTCTTCCAGTGCATGCGCTCGCGCCAGCGGCCCAACGCGGACGTGGAGATCGGCCACCGCTCGAACACGGTGTGCCACCTGGTGAACATCTGCCGCGAGCTGGGCCGCAAGCTGCGCTGGGACCCCAAGGCGGAGAAGTTCATCGGCGACGCTGAGGCGGACCAGATGCTGTCCCGCCCGCGGCGCAAGGGTTACGAGCTGCCGAAGATAGCCTGACAGCCCGTGGCGACAAGCTGAAGCTTGTCCCACCGGCCAAGTGGGGCAAGCTTCAGCTAGCCAGCGGGCTCTTCCTACGGGTTCCTGAGGTCAGCGCCCGCGCCACTCGCGGGCCAGTTGCTCGATGAGCGCCTGCGGGGTAAGGCCGTCATGCACCAGGAGGCGGTAGCGCAACAGCAGCGGGCGGTCCGGCCGGACGAAAAACGCCCTCTCGGCGACGATGCAGGGGTTGATCATCCAGACATAGCGCGGGTTGTGCCAGGTGGCGGCCGGGTTGGCC
>VFZS01001001.1 GCA_016871095.1 Acidobacteriota bacterium | reverse complement strand
CGGCGGGCCATGCCCAGGCCCAGGACGATGGTGGCCAGCACGTCGGGGCGGTGGGCATCGGTGCTGATGGCCAGCTTGACGCCACGCTCCACGGCACGCCGCACGTGCACGTCGTCCAGGTCAAGGCGGTTGGGCATGGCGTTGACCTCCAGGACGGTGCCCGTCTCCTGCGCTACGGCCAGCAGCGCCTCAAAGTCCACGTCGTAGGCCTCACGCTCGCCCAGCAGGATACCGGTGGGATGGCCGATGATGTCCACGTGGGGGTTGCGCATGGCGGCGATGAGGCGCTGGGTCATGCGCTGGCGATCCTGCCGAAAGCCGGAATGGATGGAGGCCACCACAATGTCGAGCTGGGCCAGAGCCTCGTCGGGCAGGTCCAGGGTGGCGTCGGCCTTGATGTCCACCTCCACGCCAGAGAGGACGCGGAACGGCGCCAGGCGAGCGTTGAGGGCGTCAATCTCCTTCTGGCGCTCGTGCAGGCGCTCCTCGTCCAGACCATGGGCGATGCCCAGCGATTTGCTGTGGTCGGTGATGGCGATGTAGGCGTAGCCGCGCCCCCTCGCCGATTGCGCCATCTCCTCGATGCTGGCCACGCCGTCGCTCCAGTTGGAGTGGCAGTGCAAATCGCCTTTGATGTCCGGCAGATCGACCAGGCGCGGTAATCGTCCCGCTTTGGCGGCCTCGAACTCGCCGCTGTCCTCGCGCAGCTCGGGCGGAATCCAGGGCAGGCCGATGGTGCGATAGACGTCCTCCTCGGCCGGGCAAAGAACCTGCGAGCCGTCGCGGCGGGTGTAGCCGTACTCGCTGAAGGAGAGGCCCTTGCTCAGGGACAGCTCGCGCAGGTGCACGTTGTGCTCCTTGGAGCCGGTGAAGTGCTGCAGGAGCGAACCGTAGTGCTCGGCGGGAAGCACCATCAGGTCGGCCTGGACGCCGTCCTTGAGGATGACCGTGGCCTTGGTGTCGCCGTGGGAGACGACCTCGCCCACCAGCGGCAGGCCGACGAAGCAGTCCACTACGGCCTGGGGCTGCGAGGAGGCGGCCATGATGTCCAGGTCGCCCACGGTGGCCTTGCGGCGGCGCAGGCTGCCCACGGCGATGACCTGCCGGGCCTGCGGGCAGGCGGCGAGGCCGGCGACCAGCTCCTGGGCGACGGGCAGGGCCACGCCCAGGGGGATGCGCGGGCTGCGACGATGCAGCGCCTCAATGCCGTGCAGGATTCGCTCCTCCGATTTGGCGGCCAGGCCGGGCAGGGTGCGCAGCTTGCCGGCGCGAGCGGCCTGCTCCAGGTCGGGGATGCTGTGGATGCCGAGCTTCTGGTAAATCAGCCAGGCGGTCTTGGGGCCCACGTCCGGCACGCTGAGCAGCGAGAGCACGCCGTCCGGGATCTCCTGCTTCAGCTCCTCGTAAACGTGCAGCCTGCCCGTGTCTAGAAGCTCGCCGATCTTGGCCTCAATCTTCTCGCCGATGCCTGGGATGTCGCGCAGCTTGCCCTGGCGACGCAGCTCGGCCAGGTCCTGCGTCTCGTGGGCGATGCCGTCGGCGGCCTTACGGTAGGCGATGATTTTGTACCTGATGTCGCCCTTGATCTCCAGCATGTCGGCAAGCTGGTAGAAGATGTCGG
>VFZS01001000.1 GCA_016871095.1 Acidobacteriota bacterium | reverse complement strand
GCCGAGCTGAGGATCGGCTTCATGTCGCAGGTATCGCCCGACGGCCAGTACGTGGTGACCATGGTGAACCGCTGGCCGGAGGCAAGCCCCCCGGCACAGACACCGCCGCGACGATCCCGCAACGAGGTAGTGAGCAACTTCTATGTAGCGAATTTCAAGGACTATCGGTTTCTCCAAGTGTTCTACCCGACCAGCGGGATCCTGGCCTGGTACAACCGGGCGACGGGCAAGCTGCAACCCCTGCCGGGAGCCGATGATCCGCGCTATGTGCACACCAACGCGGTGTGGAGTCCCGACGGCAAATACCTGGTTTTTGCCCGCT
Organism: Acidobacteriota bacterium; assembly: GCA_016871095.1. Classification (GTDB taxonomy): domain Bacteria; phylum Acidobacteriota; class Terriglobia; order Bryobacterales; family Bryobacteraceae; genus VFZS01. The sequence goes on along the minus strand of VFZS01001000.1, from coordinate 1,303 downwards.
CGCCGGTTACCGAAGCCTATCCGGCGGGCCGCAAGCTGGCCGAGCGCGCCAACGATCCGAACGAGACCCCCATTCAATACGACCTCTACCGCATCCCCTTCAACGGCGGCCATGGCGGCCGGGCGGAACCGGTCGCCGGCGCTTCACGCAACGGCATGAGCAACAGCTTCCCCAGGGTCTCGCCGGACGGCCGCTGGATCGTTTTTGTGCAGTGCCGCAACGGTTTGCTGATGCGTCCCGACAGCCAGCTCTACATCGTCCCGGCCAAGGGCGGCAAGGCGCGGCGGATGCGCTGCAATACGCCGCTCATGAACTCCTGGCACAGCTTCTCACCCAACGGCCGGTGGCTGGTGTTCTCCTCCAAGGCGCGCTCGCCCTACACGCAGATGTATCTCACGCACGTGGACGAAAGGGGCCGCGACAGCCCGCCGATCCTGGTCGAGAACGCCACCGCGGCCAACCGCGCGGTGAACATTCCCGAGTTCGTGAACGTCCCGACGGACGGTCTGTTGAAGATCGACGTGCCGGCAGTGGAGTTTTACCGTCTCTTCGACCGCGCCTGGGAGCTGGCGGAGAAAGGCCAACATGAGGCCGCCATCGCCCAGTGGCGCAAGGTCATCGAGTTCAATCCCGGCGATGCCAGGGCCCGTATGAACCTGGGCGTTTCGCTGGCCCGGACGGGAAACCCCGCCGAAGCCATCGAACATCATCGCCAGGCCCTGGAGATCGATCCCGAGAACCCCGAGGCCCACATGAACCTGGGCGTGGCGCTGGCCGCCACGGGAAGCTGGGAGGAGGCGATCGCGCAGTGCCGGAAGGCCCTGGAAATCGACCCCGAATACGCCGAGGCCTACAGCAACCTGGGGGCGGTCCTGGCCGCGCAAGGCAAGCCTGACGAAGCCATCGCGCACTACCGAAAGGCTCTGGAAGTGAATCCCAAATACGCCGAGGTCCACAGCAACCTCGGCGTGGTCCTGGCCCGAACGGGCAAGTTGGACGAAGCGATCCCCCATTTCCAGAGGGCGGCGGAGCTTAGCCCCAGCTCCGCCGAGGTCCATGGCAACCTGGCGGCCGCCTACGCGCAGGCAGGCCGGTTTGAGGAAGCCCTCGGGACCGCGCGGCGGGCTTTGGAGCTCGCCCTGAAAGCGAACCAGCACCCTCTGGCTGAGGCGCTGCGGGCCAGAATCGCGGCCTACGAAAGCAAGAGCCGGCTCGGCACGGCGCCTCAGCCCCCCAGGCGGTAGTGTATGCGCGGCGCATGAACTGACTGCGCAACCGCTCCCTGACGGTCGCGGCTCGGTTA
>VFZS01000999.1 GCA_016871095.1 Acidobacteriota bacterium | reverse complement strand
CGCTGGGCTTGCGGCGCGAGGCCACCCGCGAGCTGCGCGCCCAGGGTATCGGCTTCCTGGTGGTGCTCGACACCGATTTCGGCGCGGATGACTTCCGCGACAACGCCCGCCTGTGGGGCCTGAAGCTGCTGGGCCGGCGCGGGCCTTCCGCGCTATACGAAGTCCTGCCGTAGACGGCGCCGCCGGCGGGCCCCTCAGGAGCCGGTGGATGAAGTCCCCGAAGCCGCTCGAGGGCGACAAGCTGAAGCTTGTCCCACCAGCCAAATCAAGGGGCTACGGCCTACGTGGGGCATGCTTCAGCTTGCCAGGGGACTTCATCCACGGGCTGTCAGAACTCCATGCGCGCGCCCAGTTGCAGGTTGCGGTTGTTCTTGGCGCGGTTGATGGTGCCCGCCGCCAGCACATTGACGTTGTTCTCCGGCAGGTTGAAGTTCGGATGATTGGGCAGGTTGAACGACTCCAGACGGAACTGAAGCGAGCGCCTCTCATCGAAGCGGATGCGGCGAGAAAGAGACATGTTAATGACGATGGCGCCGGGTCCATCCAGGATGTTGCGTCCGGAGTTGCCGAAACGATAAGACCCTGTCGGAACCACCGGGAAGGCGTAGCGGTCAAACCACAGGTCCGGACCGGGTTCGTCCACCGCGCCCTTGGCAATCCGGTCGGGACGCGTGGCCTCGCCGGCGCTGTAAGTGACATTGGCCACGCGCGGCGTGAAGGGCGGGCCGGTGTAAATGGTGCTGGTGCCGGAGAGCTGCCAGTCGCGGGCCAGCCAGTGGCGCGAATACTGCGGCGTCCAGATGAAACTGCCGGCGAAGGAATGGCCGATGTCAAAATCGGAACGGCCGCGCTCCAGCTTCAGGTTGCGGGCGTCTTGCGCCGACGAGAAGTTGTACTGAATGGTGCCGCCGGTATTCGACGACTCATCGATGGACTTGGCGTAGGTGTAAGACCCTCGCACGAACAACTGTTTGGAGAAACGGCGGCGCACGGTGAGCTGCCCCGAAGAGTATATTGAGTTGGAGCCGTCGCTGATGACATTGATCGAGCCGAAGAACGGATAGGGCCGGGTGTTGCGCTCCTCGTAAGAGCGGCCCGCCTGGTTGGCGTCATAGCGGCGCTGGAGATGCGTGCCTTTGGATCCCGCGTAGGCCGCCTCCACCACCGTGCCCCGGAGTTCCCGCTCGACCGTCAGGTTCCACGACTGCAAATACTGGGATTGCGGCTCGGAGGTCTCCTGCCCGTAGCTGCTGGTGACGCCGCTGAAACCGAGACGCACGGCCGGGAATGGGTTCGACAAAGTGAGAATGGTCGGATCGCTGCTGACGCGGCTGAAGGTCTCGGTAATCGAGAACGGGAAGGTGTCCGCGTAGTCGTCCATGCGATACAGCGAGCTGGTGCCATAGAAAATGCCGTAGCCGCCGCGCAGCACGGCCTTGGTGCTCCCCAATATGCGCCACGCAAATCCCGCGCGCGGCGCCAGATTGGTCCAGTCGGTCTTCGTGATGGTCGGAGGCAGCCCGACCTCGGAGGCCTTCATCACGTACGCCGCCAGGCCCGTGCTGGTGATCCGCTGATCGAACTCCGCCTGCGTAAGCGCGCCCGTGCCGGCGACCACAACCTTGCCGAC
>VFZS01000998.1 GCA_016871095.1 Acidobacteriota bacterium | reverse complement strand
GCTGCGGCGGCGCCCGGTTCCGCAAGGAGATGGACATCCTGGATGTCTGGTTCGAGTCCGGCTCCAGCCACCTGGCCGTGCTGAACCAAGCCTGCGGGTTGCCCTGGCCCTCGGACCTCTACCTCGAGGGCGGCGACCAGCACCGCGGCTGGTTTCACAGCTCGCTGCTGGTGGCGGTGGGGCTGCGTGGCGCTGCTCCCTACCGCCACTGCGCCACCCACGGCTTCGTCCTGGACGCCCAGGGCCGCGCCATGTCCAAGTCGCTCGGCAACTTCGTGGCCATCCAGGAGATGATCGACCGCTACGGCGCCGAGGTGCTGCGCCTGTGGGCCGCCTCGGTGGATTTCGTGGACGATGTGGGCATCGCCGACAGCATCCTGGACCGGCAGTCGGAGGCCTACCGCAAGCTGCGCAACACCTTCCGCTATGCGCTGGGCAACCTGGCGGACTTTGACCCGGAGCGCGACGCCGTGCCCGGCTCAGACCTGCTGGAGCTGGACCAGTGGATTCTGATGCGCGCCGCGCAACTGGTGCGCGACTGCCGCGGCTACTACGAGGACTTCGCCTTCCACCGCGTCTATCACGCGGCCTACGCCTTCGCTACGGTTACGCTGAGTGCGCTGTATTTCGACGTGCTCAAGGACCGCCTCTACACCGCCGCTCCCCGCTCGCCGGCCCGCCGCAGCGCGCAGACCGCACTCCACCGGCTCACCTACGCCCTGGTCCGCCTGCTGGCCCCGGTTCTCAGTTTCACCACCGAGGAAGTCTGGGGCCACCTCACGAAACCGGCCGGCGCTCCCGAAAGCGTTCACCTGGCGTTGTTCCCCGAACCCGAGGAGCTGACGGCGGGACTCTCGGAGGAGCACTTGCGCCGCGCTGCGAACTTCGAGAAGCTGCTGGCGGTCCGCGATGAGGTGCTGATGCAGCTCGAGACCGCCCGCCAGCAGAGGCTGATCGGCGCGCCGCTGGAGGCGCAGGTCCGGCTGTGCGCGGGCGGAGAGGTTCTGCTTGTGCTGGAGGAATACGCGGCGGAATTGCCCGGGCTGTTCATCGTCTCCCAGGTCAAGCTGGAGCGCACCGAAGGCGAAGCCCTGCTGGCGGAAGTCAGCCGGGCGGACGGCGCCAAGTGCGAGCGCTGCTGGAAATACTCCACCGAGGTGGGCGCCGATGCGCGCTGGCCCACCATCTGTCCGCCCTGCGCCGCGGCGGTCACGGAAATCCTGAATGGCTAGTGTTGCGTCTCACAAGTCAGGTGACCATTGGCTACCTCGTGGCGCAGGCGGGTTCGCCTGCGGCGGGCAGGCCAGCGGCCTGCCCCACGCCGCTCAACGGGCAAGGTTCTTGTGAGACGCGACACTAGAAGCGCCGCGCGCTGGCGGGCCTTCTCCACGGCGGGTGGCGTGTTCCTGCTCGACCGGCTCAGCAAGTGGGTCGTCGAGGCCCGCCTCCCCCCCGGGGAGACGCACGCGCTGATCCCCGGCTTCTTCAACCTCATCCGCACGGAGAACCGCGGGGCCGCCTTCAGCCTGCTGGCCGGCTGGGAGGGCGCCTGGCCCACGGGGCTGCTGATTGCCCTCTCGGCGGCCGCGGTGGTGTTGATCTCAGTAGTGCTCTGGCGCTCCGCAACCGCCCCGG
>VFZS01000997.1 GCA_016871095.1 Acidobacteriota bacterium | reverse complement strand
ATCGCCCCCGGCCAGCCGCGCCCCGCCGTTGCGGGTCGTGCCCCGCCGCTGGCCTTGCCGCTCATGGTGGTAGCGCACGCAGCCCAGGGCGTCCAGCATAACGCAGTCCTCCGGCGGCAGGCCGTCGTCGGCAATGACGATCTCGCACCCCTGCGGCTTCAGAACGTCCACGATGCGCGGCACCAGGCCGGGATGGGAGTAGGTGAGGATGACGGCGCTAGTTTTCACTATCGGCCACCTTCCTGAACAGAAACCGCATCTCCAGGCTGCCATCGCCCACCGGCGCCTCGGCGTAGTCCAGCACCGTGAAGCCCACCCGCCGCGCCAGGCTGATCCAGGCGCTGCGTCCCATGACGCTCAAGTGGTCAGGGTAGTCGGCGTTGCACGGCGGCAAGGGCGTTACGGCGATGCACCAGCCCCCATCCGCCGTGAACTCGTAGAGTTTGGTCATGGCCAAGAGCGGCAGGGGCGAGTGCTCCAGGACGTGCCGGCAGAGCACCAGGTCGTAAGTCCAGGGGGCAGTCCAGAAGTGATAATCCGCAGTAATGATCCCCTCGGCCTGATATTTCGCCTCTACCCCCTTCCAGTACCACCGCCGCGCCGCAAACCACTCGGCCAGCACGCCCCGCCCGCAGCCTACGTCCAGTACCCGCCACTCGAAGTCTTTGCTTAACTCCGCTTCGAGGCGCGGCAGCCAGGTTAGCAGACAGTCCACCGCTGCCTTGTATTGATGGTCGTTGCCTTTGGCCGGGGGAAGCTGCTGGATGGCCAGCGCCTCGTCCCACAGGCGATTGAGCAGCCGTAGATCACGCCCCACTGTACGCCTCGCCCTCTGCCCACTTCGCCAATTCCTGCGGCGCGACCACCTCCACGGGGATCTCCAGGGCCGCCGCCACGCTGCTGCTGGTGATGGGGCGGCACTTTTTGCCCTCCAGCAGCCACATCGTCGGGCCGCCCGCCAGCTTGACGATGCGACGTGCTGGCTTCGGCGCTTCGTGAAAGACAGGCACAACGGACGGCTCTGCCGCCGTCGTCGTCTCAGAGAATACCGGCTCCAGGGACTTGGTCTTGCTCTCCATGACTTACCCTCCCAATTTTTCGGCTATAAGATATAGGCGCTCCGTGCGATAGAAGCAGCCGCCGATGGCTGCCCAATCGCTCTCGCTGGAGCGGGCGAAGTAGAGGTCGCCCCAGTTGGCCGTGTCCGTGTTATCGGCCACGGTGTCGGCAATGGTCTTCTCTACCAAGTCAAGCTGATCCTCGGCGCTGGCCTCGGTGTAGCTGCCATCGGCGTCCTGCCACAGCGTGTAAATCTCTACCAGTAGGCCGCACTTGAAGGTATCAAAGGCCGTCCCCTCGCCCTGGAAGGCCGTGCGTGTGCGCTCGGTGTTCCAACTGGTCACCGTCACCACCGGCGACTGCTGGCTGAAGTCGGCGGCAGAGTAGCCGTAGACGGCGGCGCAGGGCTTGCCCGTGCCTACCAGCGCCGCTGCCAGCAGGGTCGTGAAGGCGTCCCGTATGGTTTCCCGGTTGACGTTATTCGCCCCCATCCTCTACCCCTCTCTGCCCTCTATTCCCTCTATGCCCTCTATGCCCTCTAGCCTCATGCCTTCGTGTCCTCCAGAATCAAGTGCCGGTAG
>VFZS01000996.1 GCA_016871095.1 Acidobacteriota bacterium | reverse complement strand
AGCGGCGACGGGCCTCCTCCGGCGAGTTGGCGGGGCGGGGGAAGAAGATCGCTTGCAGGTTCCGGTTGCGGAATCCGTTGAGGGCGAACTCGCCGCGGCTGACGGCTTCCAGCAGCGTGCTGTCATCGGCAAACGGACGCAGCGCACGGACCCGGCGGCCGCGCCACTGCCTGGGTTGTCCCAGCCGCCGGATCAGTTCTTCCAGCGTGGTGTCATCCTCGACGCTGGCGAAGGCGTCCAGGTACCGCTCCGCCGCCTTACGGGAAACCTCTGCCCGGCGGTGGAGATCGGCGATTCCGCGCCGCATCACGCGCCACGCCAGCTCCCCGTCCGGATCGCCTTCTTTGGGCCGGTACACGCGGAAGTCATCGCCGTTGTGGACGGTCGCCTCGGCCCGGAGCACGCTGCCCACCCCGGTGAACGCCTTGTCGTAAAGCTTCAGCGAGTTGCCGTTCACGCTGTGCTTGATGCGCACGCCCTCCGGGCGGCGCTTCAGCTCGCTGACCACTTCGCCGGCGAAGCGCTTGGGCACCTCCCCGCTCCACGGGATTCGTTTGCCCAGATACCGCATCACGTCCGGACTGGAAAAGGTCGTCATGCCGTGGTGGACCAGCCGCGGGTACAGCCGCCGCAAATCGGCCGCCTCCCGAAAGACGATGTCGATCGCCCATTCGCTTTGGTAAGTGGACCAGTAGTAAGAGACCGGGTGCTTATGGAAGATCTCGCCGTGAATCGGATTCAGTTGCCGGGCCACGCCGTCCAGCAACTTCGGCCAGTGGGCCCTCAGTTGGCGGTCCATCAGCCGTTGGGCCTTGGCCCAGTCCGCGATCCACGGGAAGCAGTTGTCCTGGCGCACGTACTCCAGCCCGGCCGCGTCCATCTGCCGCGCCAACCACTCGCGGCCGTTCAGGCAGACCTGAACCGGAAAGGGAAACCAGGTTTGAATGCGGGCGTTCATGAAGCCGAATACCGGGTGCACCCAGTAGTGGTACAAGAACAGGCATTTGCGGTAGCGAGGCTTCAACTCCAGCCTTTTCTTCTCGCGGTTGCGGTGAATCTCGAAACTCCAGCACGGCTCCACGCAACTCAGCACGCATACCAGCCCGTCGCGAATCCCTTCCTTGGCCGCGATGCGGCGGGCAATCTCTTCCTTGCTCACTTGGCTGGAAGCCAGGTACGTCACCGGCCGCCCCGACGCTTCCGCCTCCGCCAGGGAGGCTGCCTTCAGCCGCCGGCTCACCTGCTCGACATGCGAACCGAAGTCCTTCAGCAAGATCTGGTTGGCCCAGAGATAGCGCATCATCCCCTCGTCGTGGGCGATCGAACGCAGCGTGCCGCGAAAGACCAGCCGGTCAAAGCCGGACAGCGTGGCGGTGATCTTGTCCTCGTGTTTCGCGATAAACTCGTGCATGGCGTTTTCGTTTCTCCTCGGATGAGTGGTCTTGGGACAACCAACCCATCCTACGAGATTGGAAACGCCGTTATTGTTTGGTTGCGGCTACGCCGCGCTGTGATGAGAAACGTCTTGTACATCGCCAGGTCTAGATTGGCCTGTGCGGGTCCTCCCATGAGATTGCGGGCGGCATTGCCGAACGTGAACGGAGCGTTGGCTTGGAACGCCGACGTATTGAACCAGCGGTCCA
>VFZS01000995.1 GCA_016871095.1 Acidobacteriota bacterium | reverse complement strand
GGCCGGGTACATGTCCACCTCGACGTCGATCAAGTGGGCTTCCACGCCGTAGATGGCGGCGCTGCGGGTGCGGAACAACGCCATATGCCGACCCAGTATAGCCGGAGCGGGCGCCTGCCCGCCGGGGTGGCGCGGAGCGATTAGGGCTTTTCAAGCGGAGCCGAGAGTGGTAAAAACAGATTGATGAGGTTTTGTTCGAGCCCCGGCTGTGGAAATCGCTGTTCCGGGCGGGCTGAAGCGTTGCCGGCTAAGGACTTGCTGGCGAGCGGGCCCGCGCGCGGCGTTCACAGGTTTCCCACGGGGATTTTGAGAGGCTAAGCTGAACAAACCACGGCATCGAAAAAAAAGCGCGCAGGCCGGCTCACAACCGGCTAAGGTAGGGTGATTGTGCCATGAGTTCCGCTGACCTGGCCCTAGAGAAGGGACTTCCCGTTAACCTCGACGCCGAACGGTACGTGCTGGGCTCCGTCATCATGGACGACGCGCTGTTCGTCCAGGTGGCCGGCACGGTCCAGGCCGACGACTTCAGCCTGGAGAAGCACCGCCGCATCTTCGGCCGCATGACCGAGCTGCACGAGCGGGCCGAGCGCATCGACCGCATCACGCTGGCCAACGAGCTGATGAAGCACGGCCAGTTGGAGTCCTGCGACGGCCTGGGCTACCTGGTGTCGCTCGACGACGGCCTGCCGCAGATCACCAACCTGGAGAGTTACGTCCGCATCGTCAAGGACAAGGCCATGCTGCGGCGGATAATCTTCGCCGGGCAGAGGATGATCGACCGCTGCCTGCTGGGCGACGAAGAGCCGGAGGTCATTCTGGCCAGCGTCGAGGAGACGCTCCTCAACCTGAGCCAATGGGGGATCAACGCCGGGCTGATGACGCCTCAGCAGATCATCGACGAGCAGGGCGGCGTCAACGACTTCCTGGATCCAGCCCGCCGCCTGAAGGGCTTGGGCACTGGTTTCGTGCGGTTCGACGAGATGACCGGTGGGCTGCGCGCCGGCGATCTGATCATCATCGCGGCGCGGCCCTCGATGGGCAAGACCGCCCTGGCGCTGAACATCGCCCAGCACATAGTCCTGGGGCGGGATCCGCAAACCGTGGCGGTGTTCTCGCTGGAGATGTCCAGGGAGTCGCTGCTCACACGCATGCTGTGCGCCGCCGCGCGGGTGGACGGCCAGAAGTTCCGCGCCGGCTACCTCAACACCGACGAGCGCCGCCGCCTCAACGTGGCCGCCGCCCAATTGGCCGAAGCCCCGCTGTACGTGGACGACACCGCCGCCGCCAATCTCATGGACATGCACGCCAAGATGCGCCGCCTGAAGGCGGAGCAGGGCCTGGCGCTGGTGGTGCTCGACTACCTCCAGTTGATGAGCGGGCGGGGCCGCTTTGAGAACCGCAACCAGGAAATCAGCGTGCTCTCACGCGGCCTGAAGATGCTGGCCAAGGAACTGGAGGTTCCCATCGTGGTGCTCTCCCAGTTGAGCCGCGCCCCCGAGATCCGCCAGGGGGATCACCGCCCGCAACTGAGCGACCTGCGCGACTCGGGCGCCATCGAGCAGGACGCCGACCTGGTCTGCTTTATCTTCCGGGAGGAGGTCTACAAGCCGGAGCGCGAGGACCTGCGCGGGCTGGCCGAGGTGATCATCGC
>VFZS01000994.1 GCA_016871095.1 Acidobacteriota bacterium | reverse complement strand
GTTGGGGTAACCCTCCGCGGTCACCCCCGCCCAGACCGATTCCAGTTCCACGCTCATCAGCCTGGAGAACAACACGCGGTCCTGGGCGCTCAGCTTGTGGAAGACGTGCGGCGGGACCTGGTGCTCGGGAGCGGGGCTTACCAAAGCGGGATTCTGCCCCCAGCCGCACCAGGCCAGGAGCAACAGCGCGAATTTGGGCATTCCAGCCTCCGGCCACTCATACTACACTAAACGGTTCAGGTAGAATACCGTGGGGACTCGAAGCGGATGAACATACCCAACCTGCTGACTTTGCTGCGCATCTTCTTCGTGCCCCTGCTGGTGGCGGCGGTGGTGATGGGCAGTCTGGAATTGCGCCTGGGCCGGCTGGTGATCCCCAACGAGCTGCTGGCGCTGGCCATTTTCCTGGCCGCGGCGGCTACCGACCTGCTGGACGGCTTCCTGGCCCGGCGCTGGAAGCAGGTGACCACGGTGGGCATGCTGCTGGATCCGATCGCGGACAAGCTGCTCATCTCGGCCGCGCTGATCTCGCTGGTGCAGGTGCGTGAGCTGCCGGCCTGGATGGCCATAATCGTGGTGGGCCGCGAGTTCGCCGTCACCGGCCTGCGCAGCATCGCGGCCACGGCCGGCTACATCATACAGGCCAGCGAGCTGGGCAAGACCAAGATGCTGGCGCAGGTGGTGGCGGTCACACTCTTCCTGCTGGGGATGCACTGGCCCGCGGTGAAGCCCTGGGCCATGGGGTGGATGTGGTGCGTGGTGGTGGTGGCGGTGCTGTCCGCGGTGGGTTACTTCAGCAAGTTCTGGCGCAAGGTGGACGGCCGCATCAAGCGCCGGCGCCGCCGGGAGCTGCTGCGTCTGGAGCGGGAGCGGGCTCGGGCGGCGGTTTCCGCTCGAGTATCTGGTGAGCGGAGGGAGTGAACTCCAGCACCCGGATGTGACCCCGCGGGCCGGGGGCGCCCAGCGGCTTGCCGTTGAAGACCACCTCCATGCCGCCGGCGTTTCCGGTGAGCACCCGCAGGGACTCTCTGGCCTGAAAGGTGAGTGAACCACCGGGCGGGACGGCCCGCTCGTGGACCAACGTCCCATCGCAGGTCACGCGGTACCAGGTCTCGCTGGTGGTCCGGATTGCGACCACTATGGGCGCGGCGGGCTGGGGTGGCGCCGGGGCGGCGGGCTGGTCCGGCAGGATGGAAGCCGGCGCGGCGTTGGCAGCGGTTTCAGGTCGGGCCGCCGGCGCGGCGCGCAGCCGCTGCCAGACCGCATACACCAAGGCGCAGGCCAGGATGACCGCCACCAGGGCCGCGAGAGATCCCAGCCAGCGCCGCCAGAACAGCCGGCGTGCGCCGGAGTCGAGCACGATGGGCGCTATGCGTAGGGGATGAGGCGCGGGCGCTGGTTCGACGGGCTCAGGCTCCGGCTGCTCCTCGATCTCCGGAACGCTGAGGTTCGCGTCCACGCCCAGGAAGGAGGCGTACTGTCGCAGGAAGGACCGCGCGAAGAAGCGTCCAGGCAACTGGTCCCAGTCCTCTGCTTCCAGCGCTTCCAGGAAACGCGCGCTGATCCTGCTGCGCTCGGCGATCTCCTCGAGGGTCAACCCCCGCCGCAAACGCGCCTGACGAAGGGTCTCGCCGACTGAAGGCATAGCCGCCCGGGTATCTCCCCGG
>VFZS01000993.1 GCA_016871095.1 Acidobacteriota bacterium | reverse complement strand
TCTCCAGCAGCCCGTTGACGATGGAGGCTTCGGCGCAGCCGCGCTTCACCCGGGCGGTGACGATCTCGTAGCTGACCAGAGTGTAGGAGGCGTCGTCGGGGAGGTAGCCGCTGGAGCCGCTGGCGTTGGTCACCATCATGGTGGCCGTGTAGGGGGATTCGCGCTTCAGCCGCTGCCCGATCATGGTGAGCACCTCGCCGGAAACCCCGGTCACGGCGATGTCGCCGACCATCACCAGAGAGAGGCGGATATCCACGGGATCGGCATCCTCGAAGACGTATTCGGTGCGCGGGCGCGCGCCCTGCGCCAGCTTCTGCCCCGGGCAACTCACCACGCGCTGCGCGGCGCGCAGGCGGGCGCGCGGCCAGGTACGGATTTCGCCAGCCACGCGGAGAGCTTCCTCGCCCAGAATCTGGCCCAGCGCGGCCACCTGGCTGAACTCGGTGCCGGGGCCGTAGATGGGGTTCTGGTCGCCGGCCGCGCCGCTGGTGAAGATGCCCACCACCTGATCGCCATAGTGACCCTCGATGAAGCGGGACGTGGCCCCGGGCAGGTCCGCGGTGATCTCATAATTGCGCGGCCCCATCACCACGCCGTGGACGCCGTAGTTGACCAGCAGGGCGATGGGCTTCCCGGCGGGCGTCTCGAACTTCACCACGGCCAGCGTCCTGTCGGTGGGGCCGTCGGGGTTCTGGCCCAGCCACCAGCGCCCGTCGGCCATGCGGGCGCGACGGTTGACGGCGACGCTGGCACGCCCCGCGCCCGAGCCAACGCGCGCCGGCTCGAGCGCCGCCTTGGCTTGCCGCACGGCTTCCACCACGGCGGCTTCTACTCTGTCGATGTAGGCGGCCTGCTTGTCGCTGCCGCCCGACCGCGGCGGCGTGGGCGCGCCGTGGGTATGCGTGCCGGCCAGCAGAACGTGCGTCACCGCTATGCCGGTTTCACGGCTCACGCGCCCGACCGTCTTCTCCCACAGCGCGTGCGGAAAACCGATGAGGTCGCAGGTGACCATGGCGACTTGCGCGGCGCCGTCATCGAGGACCAGCGCGCGCACGTACAGGTTGTCGTGGATGCCCTTGTGCCCCTCGGTGCGGCCCGCGTAGCCGCTCATCTGAAGGGCCGCATCCTGGGCGGGGGTGATGTCCAGACGCGCCGCCCCGGCGCGCAGGAGGCCGGGCTGGGCCGCGCACAAGGCGCCCACCAGGGAGACGCTGCAAGCTAATACACGGAAGTCCATGCTGGAATCCTACCAAAGCCGGAATCCAGGGACACAAACCGGGGACAGCCCGCGTGTTCCCCGCGGGTTTGCGGCAAACATGCGGGCTGTCCCCAACAAGGCCAGTTGACAGGCGGGGCGGGTTCCGGCATCTTGTGGAGGTGGCCATGAAAACATCTGCATTGGCTTTGGCGCTGTCGGCGGCGCTGTCCGCCCAGGCGCCGTCCTGGGTGAAGGAATCGGCGCGCGGCATCCCCGTCGCCTACAACGTGGACGTAGTGGTGGTAGGCGGCTCGACCGGCGCGGTGGCCGCCGCCGCGGCGGCGGCCGAGAAAGGCGCCAAGGTGTTCCTGGCGGCGCCGCGCCCGTATCTGGGCGAGGATGTGTGCGCGCCCATGCGCCTGTGGCTGGAGCAAGACGAGGAGCCGTCCACGCCCCTTGCCAGGGCGCTGT
>VFZS01000992.1 GCA_016871095.1 Acidobacteriota bacterium | reverse complement strand
GCCGCAGCCGGAGATGATCTCCGCGCCGCGCGACAACCCCTACATCTTCTTCCAGAGCGAGGAGGGCAAATAACATGGCTGTCGAGACGTCAAAGCCGAAGCGCATAACCGACATCGGTCCCCCGCACTACGAGAAGTTCCTGCCCCCCATAGTCAAGAAGAACTACGGGCAGTGGAAATACCACGAGTCGCTGGCCCCGGGCGTGCTCTGCCACGTGGCCGAGTCCGGCGACAAGCTCTACACGGTGCGCGCCGCCTCGCCGCGCCTGCTGAGCGTGCAGACGCTGCGGGTGTTCGCCGATCTGGCCGACAAGTACTGCGGCGGCCATCTGCGGTTCACTTCCCGCAACAACGTCGAGTTCCTGCTGGAGGACCCGGCCAAGATCGCGCCGCTCAAGCAGGAGTTGGAGGCCGCGGGCTTCCCCGTGGGCGGGACCAACAACGCCATCAGCAACATCGTTCATACCCAGGGCTGGGTGCACTGCCACTCCTCGGCCACCGACGCCAGCGGCATCGTAAAGGCGGTCATGGACGAGCTGTGCGATCAGTTCACCGCCGAGAAGCTGCCCGCCAAGCTGCGCATCGCCCTGGCCTGCTGCCTCAACATGTGCGGCGCGGTGCACTGCTCCGACATTGCCATCCTGGGCATCCACCGCAAACCGCCCAAGATCATGCACGACATTCTGCCCAAGGTCTGCGAGATACCCACCTTAATCGCTTCCTGTCCCACCGGCGCCATTCGCACGGCCACGGTGGACAGCAAACAGTCGGTCGAGGTGATCGAGGCGCAGTGCATGTTCTGCGGCAACTGCTACACGGTCTGCCCGGCCCTGCCCATGAACGACCCGGACAACGACGGCATTTCCATCTGGGTGGGCGGCAAGGTGTCCAACGCCCGTAGCGCCCCCAAGTTCAGCAAGCTGGCCATTCCCTTTCTGCCCAATAATCCGCCGCGCTGGCCGGAAACGGTCGAGGCGGTGGCCAACATTGTGAACGTGTATGCCCAGCACGCCCGCAAGTTCGAGCGCATGGGCGAGTGGATCGAGCGCATCGGCTGGCCGCGCTTCTTCCAGCTCACCGGCATTCCGTTCACCCGCTACCACATTGACGACTTCAAGTACGCGGGCCTCACCTACGCCCGCTCGGCGCATGTACGGTTCTAAACCCTGGAAGCGCGGGCCTTCGGGCCCGCGCCTCCCAAATTCAGAGTGGGGAGCTAACTAATGAGCAAAGCAGCGGACAATCTAGAGGAACTGGTCAGCACCTTGCGGCGCTGGCAGAAGATCGAGGGTGCTACCGTCGCGCAAACCGCGCGCATCCTGGAGAAGACCCAGAACCCCTTGATTCGGATGGTGATGGAGATCATCCGGCAGGATTCAGTGATGCACGAGAAGGTGCAGCAGGTGATTCTGGACGGCCTGGAAAAAGAGGCCTTCAGCCTGACCCCGGAGGAACTGGGCGAAATCTGGGAACTGGTGGAGCAGCACCTGGCCATGGAGCGGGAAACTGTGGAGTTGGGGGAGAAGGCCCGGCGCAATTGCCGGCTGCTGTTGCACCGGCACCTGCTCGACTACCTCATCCAGGACGAGCGCAAGCACGAGCGTCTGCTCGAGCAACTGGAGGATGTCAAGCGGAGGATCAACCCTTACGCCTAGAGGCGGCGATCCCGGG
>VFZS01000991.1 GCA_016871095.1 Acidobacteriota bacterium | reverse complement strand
CCGCCGCCGCCACATGAAGAAAACGTTTCCTGGTCACTATGCAGTTGATGATACACTCACTGCTGATTGGGGCGCTGATGAAGAGACTGATACTGCTGCTTGGATTGGCGCTGGCCGCTGGGGGCAGGGCGCAGGAGAGCCTGGAAGTGACCGGCGGTCTGGCCGGGATGGTGGACCGCCACCTGACGGCGATCGCGATGAAGCAGTTGGAGGAGCGCGCCGCGCGGGTGGCGGCCGTGCGCACGCCGGCCGAGGTGCGGGCAAGGCAGGAGTACATCCGCAAGAAGGTGCTGGAGGCGCTGGGCGGGTTTCCGGAAAGGACGCCGCTGAACGCGCGCATCACCGGCACGCTGGAGCGCGACGGCTACCGCGTCGAGAAGATCATCTACGAGAGCCAGCCGCGCTACTACGTAACCGCGAACCTGTACGTGCCGACCAAGGGAAAGCCGCCCTACCCGGCGATGCTGGGCGCCGCCGGGCACAGCGCCAACGGCAAGGCCATGGAGGGCTATCAGCGCGTCTGGATTTCGCTGGCGCGCCGCGGCATCGTGGTGCTGGCCTACGACCCTCCGGGGCAGGGCGAGCGCTACGAGTACTTCGACTTCGAGAAGGGCAAGCCGCGCTTCGGCAGCACCACGGAGCACACTATGGCGGGCTTGCAGTGCCTGCTCACGGGAACGAACTTCGCGCGCTGGGAGTTGTGGGACGGCATCCGCGGCTACGACTACCTGCTGACGCGCAAGGAGGTGGACCCCAAGCGCATCGGGGTGGCAGGCAACTCGGGCGGGGGCACGCAGACGGCTTACCTGATGGTGGTGGAACCGCGGCTGGCCGCGGCGGCGCCGGCCTGCTACATCACCTCCTGGGAGAAGCTGTGGGGCGGCTCCGGGCCCCAGGACGCGGAGCAGAACTTCGCCGGCTTCATCAAGGACGGTCTCAACTTCGGCGACTTCCTGATCGCCTTCGCGCCCAAGCCGGCCAAGGTGATCACGGCCACCCAGGATTTCTTCCCCATCGAGGGGGCCAAGGCCACCTTCGCCGAGGCGCGGCGCATCTACGAAGTCCTGGGCGCCTCCGAGCGGATGGCCTTCTTCGAGCACGACGACAAGCACGGCTGGTCGAAGCCGCTGCGACAGGCGACATATCAGTGGATGCAGCAGTGGCTCAACGGGGTGAAGGAGGAAGGCATCGAAGAGGAGGTCCAGACGGAGCCGGACGCGAACCTCAACTGCACGCCGACAGGGCAGTTGGCCACGTCGCTCAAGGGCGAGACGGTGCAGTCGCTCAACCAGGCGCTGGCGGAGCGGATCTACCAGCCCGGGCGGATCAAGGACCCGGCGAAGCTGCGCGCCGCCGTGAGAGCACGTCTCGGCCTACCCGGTGGAATAGGCTTTCAGCCTGTCGCAGCCAAGGAGACCGGCGTTGTCACCCGCCCCGGCTACCGCATCCACAAGCTGGCGTTCGAGACCGAGCCGGGAATCACCGTTCCGGCACTGCTGCTCGCGGGCGAGGGCGGCGCCGAGAAGAAGCCAGCGGTACTGTATCTCAACCCGGCGGGCAAGGCGGCGGACGCGGCGCCGGGCGGGCCTATCGAGGCGTTGGTCAAGGAGGGCCACGTGGTGCTGGCGGCGGACCTGCGCGGGTGGGGTGAGAGCGCCCCGCCGAAGCGGCCC
>VFZS01000990.1 GCA_016871095.1 Acidobacteriota bacterium | reverse complement strand
AGCATTGGCATCGTCACCTTGGACGTCAACGCCGACGGCCTCACCGACATCATCTACGGCAACCCAGCCAGCGCTAACCGCGCGGCGGGGCGCCTATGCGGCGCAGCAGCGATAGCCCGGCCCAGCTAGCGCTAACCGCGCGGCGGGGCGCCTATGCGGCGCAGCAGCGATAGCCCGGCCCAGCCAGCGCTAACCGCGCGGCGGGGCGCCTATGCGGCGCAGCAGCGATAGCCCGGCCCAGCCACCGCTAGCCGCGGGGCAGTGCGCCTATGCGGCGCAGCAGCGATAGCCCGGCCCAGCCACCGCTAACCGCTTGGCCCGCGAATTGCCAGCTCTTCCCTTGATAGAATGGTTTCTATGAGTGCTCTGACGGTCGGACTGGCGTTCTTGCTGTGGCTTCAGAATCCCGCGGACCTCTTCCAGAAAGCTCCGCCGGCGGTGGATGAAGCACTGCGCGCACGCGTGAAGCAGTTCTTCCAGGCCCACGTGGACGGCAAGTTCCGCGCCGCCGCCGAGGTGGTGGCCGAAGACAGCCAGGACGCCTTCTTCGCCGCCAACAAGCCGCGCTGCTACTCCTTCGAGATCGCCAGCATCGAGTACTCGGACAACTTCACCCGCGCCCGCGTGGTGGTCGCTTGCGAAATGGATCATCCCGCCCCAGGGCTGGCTGGCGTCAAGGTCAAGGCCCCGCGCACCAGCCTGTGGAAACAGGAGAACGGCCAGTGGTGGTACTACATCGACCCGAGCCAGGGCTACCGGACGCCCTTCGGAGTCATGAAGCCCGGTCCCGGCCAGGTTACTACGCTTCCTCCGGTTGGCTCGGGTGGCGAGCTTGGCGCGCCGCCGGGCATCGACATCGAGGCCGCGCTCTCCTGGGTCAAGGCGGACAAGAAGGAATTCCCCTTCAGCAGGGTGAAGCCCGGCAGCGGAGAGATCAAGTTGACCAATCGCGGCCCGGACACGGCCACGCTGGTGCTGACGGTCCCCCCGATGCCGGGCCTCGAGGTCACACTGGACCGCACCGAGCTGAAGAAGGGCGAGACGGCGCGGCTGATCGCGCATTGGAAGCCCGGCGAGATTCCGCCGCCGCCCACCATCTCGGTTCAGATCATGGTCCAGCCCACCAGCCAGTACGTGGACCTTCGCGCGACCTTCGCCAAGGAGTGATCACTCAACGCCGAGCTTCCTGGCGATGCCCTTGAGCAACGAGCGGTCCTGGGCGGTGAAGCCTACTTGCAGCGCTTCGTACAGCACCACGTTCTTGACCGTCACCACCCCGCCGATATCGAAGAACAGCTCCTCGTCGGCTTCCAGCGCCCGCATCGGGCACGGCACTTCCGGGGCCTCGGCCCCTTCGACGTTAGCCGCCAGGGGCGGCAGATTCACGGCCGCGGCTTCTTCCTTCTTCAGCACCAGGATGTCCAGCATGGGCTTGCCGTCCGGACCGGCCACCGGCGCTCCGCTGGCGCCGGTCACCAGCGCGAAATCGTAGACCACGTTGCGGCGCAGGCTGGAGCTGGCGGCAGGATCCTCCCAGCGCTTGGGCGGCTTCGAGGGATCCCACGACGGCGGCTCCTTTCCCGTCGCCTGATGGTAGTCCTCCCGGCTCTGGTGCCAGGGAAACAGATACAAACTCTTGATCCCGTACTTGGGATAGGGTAAGGCAGGCACAGC
>VFZS01000989.1 GCA_016871095.1 Acidobacteriota bacterium | reverse complement strand
GAGCTGCGACCGGCAGGGAGCGGCCGCCCAACAAACGTGTGCGAACGGCTAGGCGCGGGCTTTCTTGGCCAGCGGCACTTCCTTGAAGACGTCTTCGCCGAGGTCCACCGCGTTGCCTTCGAGCTGCGGCACCTGGCTGAATCCAGAACTCCTGACATAGGGGGTGCAACCCATTGAAAAACCGGGGACACGCCCGGGAGGGGTGCGGACCAATACCTGTCCGCTGTTTTCTGCGGAAGCCAGCTTTGCCTCGCCGTTGCAGCAGTTTACGTAGCCAAGATGCGGACCAATACCTGTCCGCTTCTCGCATCGCCCGTCGGGATGTTGTACCACCGGATCATGGCCATCCAGCAGGAACTGCCTCTGCCTGCGCCGGAGCCGTCGGGGGCTCTGATCATCAACGGGCGCTGCGCCCTGCGCCGTGAGGGCGAACACCGCGTCGTGGTGGTCGCCGGACTCGCCGTGCATCACTACAGTGCCCGTGACGCGGTGGCAGAAGCGTACGCGGCGGTCTTCCTGGTCGATGCCGGTTATGCCACCCAGCGGGAGGTCGCGGTTGCCTTCGCCTGTTCGGAGCGCACCCTGCGACGGCAGCAGCAGCGCTATCACGATGGCGGGATGCCCGCTCTTGCCACACGCTCCGGATGGCGGCCCGGGCGCCGGCGCGTTCCCGGCAAGCGACTACGCATCATCGTCGGCCTCAAGACGGAGGGGCTGAGTAATCGGGAGATCGCCCGGCGCATGGGCGTCACCGAGAAGGCCATCCGCAAGCAGGTCGGGCCCGCCGAACCGTGCGCGCAGCAGTCGTCGCTGGCGCTGGACACAGCCGACACCGGTGACCCGGCCTCCGCGATCTCCACGACGACGCCCGCCATCGAGCAAGTGGACCATAGCCGGCCGGATCCCGGCGAGCAGGCGTTGTCCTCCGACTCCCCCGCCAGCGAAGCGGCCCCCCCCGCTCCCTTCGAACCGTCCCGGAGCATCGAGCCCGAACCCGTCGCGATGAGTCTGGACAGCGATCCGGCCAATCGCGTCTGGGACCGCAGGCTGGCTTCCCTCGGCCTGCTCAGCGATGCGGCGCCGGTCTTCGGCAACGGCCGCAACGTGCCGGGCGCCGCCGTGCTGGCAGCGGTCCCCTTGCTCGTTGCCAGTGGCGTCTTCCGCCTCGCGCATCAGGTCTACGGCGAGATCGGACCCGCCTTCTACGGCCTGCGGACCACCCTGCTGATCCTGCTGCTGATGGCACTGTGGCGCCTCCAACGCCCGGAGGCTCTGAAAGAACGCGACCCCCAGAGTCTGGGCCGCGCGCTGGGGCTGGATCGCGCTCCCGAGATCAAGACCGTCCGAGGCAAGCTCACGCGCTTGGCCAGCTACCACAAGGCCGAACAACTGGGCACGGAGTTGGCGCGGTTCCGCGTCGCCGAACGCGGCCACTTGATGGGCTTCCTCTACACTACTGACCACGAAAATCGCCGCGGCCGGCAAACATTCCGTGGGGCGGGCGCCCCCGCCCGCGCACCGGCCCCCAGGCCGGTGCCTGGCCGACCTGGGGGTCGGCCTGCGGCTCTGGGGAGCCGCCCCACCGGTTTGGTTGCGGCTATGCCGCGCTGTGTCGATGGCCACGTGCGCGCCTACCATGGCCAACGGACCATCCCCAAGGCGCACCTCGCCCGCAT
>VFZS01000988.1 GCA_016871095.1 Acidobacteriota bacterium | reverse complement strand
GAAAGCGCCGCCGCTGGCCGGCGTCGGCCAGGAGGACGGCGGGGTCGCACTGGTTCTGGCCGGGGTAACGACCGGCCTTGATCTCGTCCACGGAGTTGGGGCCGGTGCGCATCTCCACGGCCTCCAGGCCCAGGGCCACCAGCCGATCCAGCATCTCCTCCAAGGGCATCCCGCCAAACATAGGATTGAACACGCCGAGTTTCATGGCATCCTCCAGATGAGTTTTTGAATTGAGGACGCAGATCAACGCTGGCTGCGCACGCAGATTTTGATTTATGAAAAATAAAAATCCGCGTCTATCTGCGTCTATTTGCATCAAGCTGCGTCCTTGTCCCCCACACCCACCCACCGCCGCTCCTGGGCGCTGCGCATAATCGCCTCTACCACCAGCGCCGCCCGGTGGCCGTCCACGAAGGTGGGGAAGTCGGCCGCCTCGTGGCGAGGGTCGCGACCCTCTTGCAGGAAGCGATAGACGTTGCGGAAGAGGTTCATGATCCCATCGGGATAGGCCTCACCGTGACCGCCGGGGTAGTGGGCGTAGGGTTTCGCCTGTGGGTGCAGCAGCGATGGGTCTTTGGGCAGCACCTGGTTGGGTGCGTCGCGATGGCCCAGCCAGAGGGTGTTGGGCTCTTCCTGATTCCAGGCCAGGCTGCCGGTAGCGCCGTCTACCTCCAGGGTCAGGTGGTTCTTGTGACCAGCGCTGACCTGCGAGATGACGCAGGCCCCGCGGGCCCCACTCTGGAAGCCCAGGAGGATGCTGCCGTAATCCTCGCTGGCGATGGGCACCTCTTCAAAGTCGGCGGGACGCTGGCCTACACCGGCGAAGGTCTCGACGGCGCGCCGGGGGCGACGACGCCGCGGCAGGAAGGTCGTTACATCCGCACAGACCTCGCTGATCAGCAGGCCGCTGACGAACTGCGCCAGATCGCACCAGTGCGAGCCGATGTCGGCCATCGCCCGGGACGGGCCGCCCACGGCCGGATCAATGCGCCAGTTGTAGTCGGTGGCCAGCAGCAGCCAGTCTTGCAGGTAATTGCCGTGCACCAGGCGCACCGCCCCCAATTCGCCGGCAGCCAGGCGGGCGCGGGCTTCCTGCACCAGAGGGTACATGCGGTAGTTAAAGTTGACGGCATGCACCACCCCGGCCTGCCGGGCGGCCTGCAGCATCTCCGCCGTCTCCTGGGAGCTGACCCCCAGCGGCTTCTCGGCAACGACGTGCTTGCCGGCGGCGATGGTGGCCAGGTTCACCTGGCGATGCAGGTAGTTGGGCGTGCAGTTGTGCACCACCTGCACGTCGGGATCAGCGACGAGCTGCCGCCAGTCGCCGTAGGCTTTGGGAACGTGCAGGTCCTGGGCCTTGCGCTGCGCCGAGGCCAGGCTGGAGCCGGCCACGGCCACCACCTCCACGCTGCCCAGGCGGCGCAGGGCCTCCACGTGCGCCACGCCGATGAACCCCGCACCAATGACACCCGCTTTGATCGTCGTCATAGCTCATCACTCCTCATGGTGGCAATATGACAGGCCCTGGCCTGCCACCAGGCGACGGATATAACCACCGTTGTTGCATTTGCATCATACTCCTAGTATAATGGCTATAGACATTATCTTAAGGAGGTAGATGCAGATGAAGCCACGTCAAGTCCAAGAGCGCTTGGCAGACAAGAATCTCCAGGCGCTCC
>VFZS01000987.1 GCA_016871095.1 Acidobacteriota bacterium | reverse complement strand
CCGCCACCCAGCCGCTCAGGTACCGCTCGAAAAAGCTCAGCCGCTTCTCTGCCAGCTCAGCCTGAATGCCCGCTTGCTCCATATGAGTCCCTCCAAGGCGAATTCTTTCTCTTTTCCGTGCAGCCCGGTCGCGCGCTCGCGAGTTCCCTAGGGCAGTCCGGGCCGACCGGTGCTTCGGGCTTTCACGCGATCGCAGCAAACCGGTCCGCCAACTCGTCCCGGACCTCGGCGATACACGGCAGTCCACGCTCCCATGTGTGTTCCTCAGATCGCACCTACCAGCGACTTCAACCTCCGGAGGGCCGCAAAGTTGATGCAGTAGCCGACCCTTGGCCCGTCCTCCCGACTTCGAACTAAACCCGCCCCTTTGAGAATGCGGATGTGCTCCGATACCGTGGATTGCGCCAGGGGGAACTCGCCCACGATCTGGCTGCAAACGCGGGCCTCCTTGCGGGATAGCAACCGCAGAATGCGGACGCGCGCGGGATGCCCGACAGCTTTGGCTAGGGTGGCGAGTTGTTCGTCCGCTTCCGGCCCCTCGACGGGGCGCAGGTCGGCTTCCGTGGAAAGCTCCGTCTGCGGCCAGCATGTAATGGCATCGTCAGGTGTTTTCATTATCGTCTATCGTCGATGGACGATTATAGCCTGGCAGTGCCCCCGGGATGTCTGTCAACCCCTGGGAGACACCACGGTCGCTCTCGCCCGGCTTCAACCCGCAGCCCGTTGTGCCCCCGAACCTTGCCGAACAGTCTGCTGCACTGCTTCGCGACAGGTGCCGCAGAAGAACAGCCGGGCGCGTAGCGGCAATGCGACCACCTTAACAAGGGGTTCCGACCGCCACACCGGATCCGGAATCACCAGCGCGTGAGACGGGCACAACCCCGCCGAACAATGGTTGCAGAGCGCTACCGCCTCGCGCTCGACACCGTCCTCAGAGCATTCATGGCAACGCATGAACACCCCCCCGCCTCGAGCTTTCCTCTTAGCAGTTGCCTTGCGCCTGACTGGTCGGAACCACCCCGGGCTGCAGGCCAAGCTGGTAAGCGTCCGCGGTGGAGATTCGGGGCATGATGAAACCGTCGCCGACGCCCTTAACGACCCTGAGCGTCCGAAACTTGATGCAGGCTCGGGAAGGCATCACCGCCTCCAGGGCGTCAGGCGCGCTTCTGCACCAGCAGCTTCTTCAACTCCGCCACCGTCGGCACCCGGCCCGACACGACGATCTCGCCGTCGAGCACAACCGCCGGCGTGCGCATCACGCCCAGCTTGGCGATTTCCGCGATGTCGTAGACGTGCGCAATATCGGCCGCCAGGTCCAGCTCCGCGCAGGCGTTGACAACGTTGCGTTCCGTGGCCTTGCAGTTTGGGCAGCCCGGCCCGGCAATCACCAGCTTCATAGTTGCACCTCGAAAAGGTAGTTCAGGCAAAAACGGAGTCCCACCAGCAGGAACACCACCCCGGTGATCCGCCGGGCCCACTTCTCGGCCTGCGCCAGGCGGTCAAACGCCCGGCTCACCCACCGCGCCCCCAGGGCCACCAGCAGCCCGAAGAAGAACACGGGCGCGGCGGTTCCTAGCCCGTACAACAAGGGCAGACCCAGCGTCGAGCCACTCTTCAGCGTCAGCGGCAGCAGGCTTCCGAAGAACAGCGCCGCCGACACCGGGCAGAAGGACAGCGCGAAGATC
>VFZS01000986.1 GCA_016871095.1 Acidobacteriota bacterium | reverse complement strand
GACGGCGAAGGGAATCTGGGTATAAGGCACCATCTCTGGTGGGTCGAACAAGCCCAGGCGGAAGCGGGCCGTGAACAGCCGTTGCACGGCCCGGTCAATGGTCTCCTCGGCGATCAGGCCCTGGGCGACGGCGGCGAGCAGAGCGCCGAAAGCCTCGCCGCAGTTCAGGTCGCAGCCGGCCTGCACGGCCAGGGCCGCCGCCTCCTCCACGGTGGCCACCACCTTGTGGTGCTTGTAGATGTCGCCGATAGCCCAGCAATCGGAGACGACGTAGCCGGCAAAGCCCCACCCCTGGCGCAGAATTCTGCCCAGCAGCGTGGGACTGGCGCAGCAAGGCTCGCCGTTGGTGCGATTGTAGGCGCCCATCACGGAGGCGGCCTGGCCTTCCTGGACGCAAGCCTCAAAGGCGGGCAGGTAGGTCTGGCGCAAATCGCGCTCGTCTACGCGAGCGTCAAAGCTATGGCGCTCCGCCTCCGGCCCGCTGTGCACGGCAAAGTGCTTGGGCGTGGCCACCAGCTTGAGGTAGCGCGGATCGTCGCCCTGCAGCCCCCGAACAAAAGCCACGCCCAGACGGGCGGTCAGGTAAGGATCTTCGCCGTAGGTCTCCTGCCCGCGCCCCCAGCGCGGATCGCGGAAAATGTTGATGTTGGGCGACCAGAAGGTCAGGCCCTTGTAGATGTCGCGGACGCCCTGCCGCACCGCCTCGTGGTGCTTGGCCCGCGCCTCGTCGGAAATAGCCACGGCGATACGGTGTACGAGGTCTACGTTCCAGGTGGCGGCCAGGCCAATGGCCTGGGGGAAGACCGTGGCGATGCCGGCGCGGGCGACGCCGTGCAGGCACTCGTTCCACCAGTTGTACTTGGGGATGCCCAGCCGCTCGATGGCCGGGGCAGCGTGCACCATCTGGGAGACCTTTTCCTCCAGCGTCAGGCGGGCGACCAAATCGGCCACGCGTGTTTCAATCGGCAA
Organism: Acidobacteriota bacterium; assembly: GCA_016871095.1. Classification (GTDB taxonomy): domain Bacteria; phylum Acidobacteriota; class Terriglobia; order Bryobacterales; family Bryobacteraceae; genus VFZS01. The sequence continues at coordinate 721 of VFZS01000986.1, read as the reverse complement.
GGTCACGTCTTGGTACGCCGGGATTGGCTTGGCCGGTGTCTTTTCCATCAGTCCCCTCCTATCAAGGATGCCAGGCGGTCGTAGGCCGCTTCCCATCCCGGGCTGCTCACCGGCTCGTAGGTGGCCAGAGGGCAGGAGTTACGCACCAGGCGGCGGCCCTCGGCCAGCGAGGCGACGTATCCCCGGGCCATAGCCTGAACGATGATGTTGCCGATCGCCGTCGCCTCCACCGGCCCGGCCACCACGCGGCGGCCGGTGGCGTCGGCGGTGAGCTGACACAGCAGCCGGTTCTGCGCCCCGCCCCCCACGATGTGGATGGTTTCCAGGCGACGCCCCAGGATTTTCTCCAGCCGCGCCAGCACCCAGCGATATTTTAGGGCCAGACTCTCCAGGGCGCAGCGCACGACCTCGCCGGGGCTCTGCGGCACCGCCTGGCCCGTGCGCTGGCAAAAGGCCTGGATGCGGGCGGGCATATCGCCGTGTTTGGCAAACTCGGCATCATCGGGGTCAACGATGCTTTGCAGAGGAGCCGTCTGCGCTGCCATCTGCGTCAGCTCGTCATAGGAGAATTCCTGGCCCTGGCGCGCCCAGGTGTGCCGGCACTCCTGCACCAGCCACAGGCCGGTGATGTTTTTCAGAAAGCGGAAAGTGCCGCCCACGCCGCCCTCGTTGGTAAAATCAAAGGCCAGGCTCTGCTCGTTGATGATCGGCGCTGGCAGCT
>VFZS01000985.1 GCA_016871095.1 Acidobacteriota bacterium | reverse complement strand
CACAGAGTGTTTCGCCAGCCGCGATCAGTTCGCGCAGACTCTCCGACGTCATGGCTTCTCAGGTTTCCAGCCGAGTTGGGCAAGGTTGCGGGCAATGGCGGCATCGAGCTTGCCCGCCTCGGCCGGCCCCGCGGCCCGTTGCGCCGTCAGCCGCTTCATCTTCTCCTCAAAGGGCCGAGGTCGGCGGCCGTGCCGTCGTTCGTTCTGTCTCTCGCCATCGTGACCGTCCGTTGTGTTTCCGCTGCATAAGATTCTGCTTCTTTGGCCCCGGCCCAGGGCCATGTCGGTGTGCGACGTCGCTGCGTGGGGCACCTTCCATGCCGGCCGAGTGTGCGCCCCACGCGTTTCCTGACGGATGCCAGATCTACATCAAGATGCCGCTGCGCGAGGGCCTGGGCCGCCAGTAGTGCGTCCGGCGCCGGGACTGGCGGACCCTCGCGGTCCGAGGGCGAACCCGCCGAGCACGGGTTGAGGAATTCAAGCTCTTAGGGATCAGCCGGCGGGGCTTCCAGCGGGTGATCAGTGGCCCAAGGTGACTGGCTACCGCGCTGGCCACGAGAGCGTCCCAGAATTCCAAGGACTTGGCTATCATTGCTCGTGATGGGCGAGCGGAGCATGATCCCCATTCCCACCAAGCAGGAGTTCCGCGCTGCAATTGAGGAGTTCAGGCGAAAGGAGCGCCGCGCATACGTCTACCACGTTGCCCTTGAGGCGCTCACGGTGGGCTGGGGCAATCCGACCAAAATGAGCGGTGCCATCGGCGTGCTCCTCGAGATCTGGAACAGCGCGTTTTACCGCTACGGGCCGTTCGACCTGGCGGCCCGACGAGCTGTATCACCGATCACCTCGCGGTGCTCGATGCACTGCGCTTCAGGACCATCCAGAGCCTGAGCAAGGAGGATGAGCCAACCATCCGGGATCTCTTCTGGGCGTTCACCAGGGCACTTCGTGGCGGGAAAGGAGGGACGGCGGAGAGCACGGTTGCCACTGCAAGAGCGTTACACCTTCTGGCGCCAGGTCTCCTCCCTCTCTGGGACAACGCGATTGCCGGCGCCTATGGCCACGTCCTCATGTGGGCGGATGATTACCTCGCCTTCTGCTGGCAGATGAAGGACCTTGGCGAGGCAGTGGCCGATTACGTCGATGCGCCGGACGAGTGCACCCTGCTCAAACGCATTGACGAGTTCAACTACGCTGTCTACACAGGCCGCTGGGTGTCGTTGAGTGGTGCAGGTGCGGATCGCGACTGAGTGTCCTTCGTCGGCGAAGCGCTCACGTTCCCGTGCGGCAGCGTCGCGGGTCAGCCCGAACAACGTGCAGCAATCCGCGTTTTTGAGGAACGGCCTACGCGCAAAGTGAGCACGGAGGTCCGGGATGCGTCCGGCGAGCCTGTCCGCGAGATGCGCTCCACCCAATGCGTTTTTCGCATTGGCGGACGCCTCATATTCGTGCTCAAGCCTAGTACTACTGTGTTACCAAGCAAACATTCTGTGGTAGAATTGTTTTGTGCGTACACAGTCCGCGCCAGGCCCACAGGAGAAACGCTTCGCGGCATACACGGATGACCTGGCGAAAGCCGCAGGGCACGCTGATCGCCATGCCCCGTTGAAAGCCTACTGCGCCGGGCTGTTGCTGCCGGGCGAGCGCAAGAGCGTGGAGCCGATGGCTGCACGTCTGGCGCCGGACAACGTC
>VFZS01000984.1 GCA_016871095.1 Acidobacteriota bacterium | reverse complement strand
ATCTCGTGTACCGTGAGCGCCGCAACGCCCTGGCACAGCTTCTGCTGTCTCGCCTTGCGAAGGGCGCCGTCGCGTGCCTGGCCCACCGTGCCCAGATGGAGCGGTTGGCGTACCAGCTTTGGCGTGACCAGTGCAACCGCTGGACATGGGGTGAACCGTCGGGATCCCTCGGATCGGCGGCCTGCACCACCGTTACCAACGCCGGGCGGCGTGAGATCAGCCGGGTCTGTTTCCTCCTCTGGGATCGGTGTGTCGCGAGGGCTGGTTCCCAGCGAGCGAACCCGCTGCCCGGTGTGACGGAGTGTGTTCGGCTGTCGGCTGCGCCTCGGAAGCCATCGGTTCCCCACCAGTTCCACCGGAGCCCCGGCGGTCCCTCACTTCCTCACGGATCGTTCAGCCGCTGGCTCGCTCAGATGGGATTTGCGGTAGGCACAGTCGGCGGGGTTGGTGTTATAAGTGCGACGGCGTTGGCGGCGGACCATGCTTGAGCTCTTGGCTGAGCGTTGAAGCGCGCCGTGCCTGCGGCGGAGCTACCAGGTTTTCCACCCGGAGAGCGGTGCGGCTCAAGAACCAGGGCGATAAGGCGCCAGCCAGCGAAGGGGGCGCCCCGAAAGTGCATGTGCCGGACCCGGCGCAGCGGAGCCAGGGGAAGCTTCGCGGCCTGGAACCAATGTTACCCGCGCGGGAAGGTCACCCCCACGCCGTCGTTGGCGAGTTTCACCGACGTTCCCCGGCGATAGGCGATGTTGGCCAGGTGCGGCGCAGCCACCGCCCTGGCCCCGATCTCCACTGTAGCCGTCGGCTCCTGGCGGCTGCGGATGCATTCCAGGAAGTTCTTCACGTGGTCCTCGTCGATGACCCGCGCGGCCACCTGGGTCACCGGCTTGCTGTGCTCGTTCCACCACGCCCGGGTGATCAGCGCGCGCATGGGCGGTTCTTCGTACACCGAGAAGCCCTGGTCGTCGATGAGCAGCGTGGCCCGGTCGCCCTGGAATTCGAACGACCAGTGCGTCTGGTAATCGTTCGAGTAGTTGAGCGTGAAGGTGGCCACGAAGTTCGGATACTCGAACACCGCGCAAAGGGCATCCGGGGCTTCGCCCCCCGCCATCTTGGCTACCTGGCCGATCATCACCGCCGCGCGCGGAGTGCCCGAGCCGGTGAACCACTGGATCACATCCATCAGGTGGGTGCCCTGGTCGGTAGTGTTCCCCCCGGCGTAGTCCCAGAAGGAGCGCCACCGCCGGAAGCGAAATGGATCCAGCGGGCGGCGCGGCGCCGGTCCCAGGAAGCGCTCCCAGTCGAGCTTGCCTTCCAGCGGCCGGTCCGGCGGGCGCCCGTAGTTCCCTTTCCACTGCGTGCGGACCATGGTGATGCGGCCCAGCACGCCGTCCTCGATCACCTTCTTGGCCTGGAACATGGCCGGCGAGCTGCGCCGGTGCATGCCCACCTGCACGATGTGCTTGGTTTTCCGCACCGCCGCCACCATCCGCGCGCTTTCCTCCAGCGAATGTGACATAGGCTTCTCCAGGAACACGTCCTGGCCGGCGGCCAGCGCCTCCAGCAGTTGCGGGCAGTGATGGTGGTCCGGCGTGGCGATGATGACAAAGTCGCTCCCCTTCTGCCCCAGCAGCTCCCTGGCATCGACGTACCCCTTCGCGCCCGGAGAGTCCTTCAAGCCGAGTTGCAGGTTGGGC
>VFZS01000983.1 GCA_016871095.1 Acidobacteriota bacterium | reverse complement strand
TTGGTGCGACGAGGAGGGGCTGGAGGACGCTGAGGTGGTGGTGGTCTCTTACGGCATCACCTCGCGAGTGGCGCAGCGGGCCATCGACCTGGCCCGGGAACGGGGGGTGCGGGTGGGCAAGCTGCGGTTGATCGCAGTGTGGCCGTTCCCTGATCAGCGCATCCGCGAGTTGGCCGGCCGGGTGAAGGCTTTCGTGGTCCCGGAGCTGAACTTGGGGCAGATGGTGCGCGAGGTCGAGCGCGCCGCCGCCGGCCAGGCGCCGGCCATCCCGGTGACCCACGCCGGAGGAGGCGTACACCGGCCGGAGGTGATATTGGAGGCGATTCTGGAGGCAGCGCGATGACAGCCGAAATCCCCGTGATCAACCCGGTCGAGCCGTTCCTGCGCATGGACCGCATGCCGCACATCTGGTGCCCGGCGTGCGGCATCGGCACCACGGTGAACTGCTTTGCGCGGGCGCTGCTAGAGTCAAAGGTCAATCTGGACCGCGTCTCCATCGTCAGCGGAATCGGCTGCTCGGGCCGCGTGGCGGGCTACCTGAGGCTGGATTCCTTCCACACCACCCACGGGCGGGCGGTGCCCTTCGCCACCGGACTCAAGCTGGCCAACCCCTCCCTGCACGTGGTGGTGTACTCGGGCGACGGAGACCTGTTCGCCATCGGAGGCAATCACATCATCCACGCAGCGCGCCGAAATCTGGACTTGAAGGTCATCTGCGTCAACAACCTGGTCTACGCCATGACGGGCGGGCAGACGGCGCCTACCACCCCCGTGACGGCGCTGACCACCACCGCCCCCTACGGTTGCCACGAGCCGTCATTCAACCTGCCCAACCTGATGGAAGCGGCCGGGGCGGCCTACGTGGCGCGTTGGACCACCTTCCACGTCCGCCAGCTCACCCGCTCGATGACTGAGATCTTCCAGCGGCGGGGCTTCTGCTTCATCGAGATTCTCTCGCCGTGTCCGACCCTCTACCAGCGGCGAAATCGTCTGGGGGATGGGCTGGACACCATGAAGTACTACAAGCAGCGCAGCAAGGTCCGACACGGCGCGCCCACCAGCGAGGCTGCCCTCACCAAGGAAGGAGAGATCCTGGTGGGCAAGTTTGTGGACCGGGAGCGGCCCGACTACCTGGATGTGCTGCGCGGGCAGATGCAGGCGCAGTTGGGCGAGCGCTACGTGGAGGTGGAGGCTCTGACATGCCGCTGACCGAGATCCGCATCGCCGGCTTTGGCGGGCAGGGGGTGATCCTGTCGGCCATGATCATCGGCAAGGCCGCCGCGATTCATCAGGGCGGTTACGCCACCCTCACCCAGAGCTTCGGGCCGGAAGCGCGCGGGGGCGCCTCCAGCGCGCAGGTCATTCTGTCGGACACCCCCATCCTGTATCCTTACGTGACCCAGCCGGACGTGCTGGTGGTCATGTCGCAGGAAGCTTACACCCGTTTCAGCCCGGAGCTGCGGGACAAGGGCCTGCTGATCGTCGAGGAGGACCTGGTGCGCCTCCAGGATCTGCGCAGCGGCCTGCGGGTGCACAGCGTGCCGGCTACCCGGCTGGCCGAGGAACTGGGGCGCAAGATGGTGCTCAACGTGGTCATGGTGGGCTTCTTCGCCGCGGTGACGGGCCTGCTGGATCCGGACGCCCTGCGCCAGGCCGTCGCTGACTCGGTGCCGCCGCCCACCCGTGAGCTCAATCTC
>VFZS01000982.1 GCA_016871095.1 Acidobacteriota bacterium | reverse complement strand
TACGCCATCTACAGCCATCATACAGCCAAGACCACCACCGTCGCCCCTTCCCCGCCCTCGTGCTGTTCGGCGGTGTGGAAGGTCTTGACCAGCGGGTGCTTGGCCACGATCTCGCGCACCACCTGGCGCAGCACCCCCGTGCCCTTGCCATGCACGATGCGCACGAAGGGCATGCCGGCCAGGTAGGCGTCGTTGAGGTATTTGTCCAGCACGGGCGTGACTTCTTCAGCGCGCAGGCCGCGCAGGTCGAGCTGCAAATCCACCAGCGGCGCAGCCTCCAGCCTGGCCGGGCGGGCCTCCATCGCCTCTCGGACAGGAGCCGGGGGCTTGCCGCCGCGCACCTCCAGGTCGTCGGCGGGGACGGTGGTGCGGAAGGCGCCGATCTGCACCTCCACCTGGCCGCGCTCGTCGGGCAGGGCCATCACCTCGCCGGCCTGGCCGAAGCTCTTGACCCACACCGTGCTGCCCAGGCGCAGCTCGCCCGGCGCCACCAGCACGAGCTCGGCTGGGCGGGCCAGCGGGGGCAGGGCGGCGACCTCCTGCTGCAGTTGCTTGACCTCTTCCAGCGTGGCCGTGGCCTGCTCGCGCACCACCGCCGCCTGCTCGCGGCGGATGGTGGCTTCCAGCTCGGCCAGGAGTTGGCGCAGGCGCTGGCGCACGTCGGCGAGCTCGGCCTCGGCCTCAGCGCGGGCCTGGGTGCGCAGCTCCTGGCGACTCTCCTCCAGTTGCCGCAGCTCGCTGTTCAGACGGCGCTGAATCTTCTCGGCGTCCTCACGCGCCGCCTGGGTGGCGGCCAGGTGGGCGGCCACTTCCTCTCGATCCCGCTGGATTTCCTGCAGCAGGGTCTCCACGCGCACCTGAGTGGGGCTGAGCAAGGCTCGAGCGTCTTCAATAATGCCCGGATCCAGGCCGAGGCGCGAGGCAATAGCCAGGGCGTTAGATCGCCCAGGCAGGCCGATGCTCAGGCGGTAGGTGGGCGAGAGGGTTTCCACGTCAAACTCTACGGAGGCGTTCTCCACGCCTGGGGTGGTGTAGGCGTAGGCCTTCAGCTCGGCGTAGTGGGTGGCCACCAGGGTCATGGACTGGCGCACCAGCAAGCGGGAGAGGATTGATCGTGCCAGCGCCGAGCCTTCCACGGGATCGGTGCCGGCGCCCAGCTCGTCCAGGAGCACCAGAGAGCGGCTGTCCGCCAGCTTGAAGATTTCCACGATGTTGGTGAGGTGCGAGGAGAAGGTGGACAGGCTCTGTTCAATGCTCTGCTCATCGCCGATGTCGGCGTAGATGCCCTGAAAGACAGGCAGGCGCGAGCCTTCGGCGGCGGGGATGTGCAGGCCGGCCTGGGCCATCAGCGAAAGCAGCCCCACGGTTTTGAGCGTGACGGTCTTGCCGCCGGTGTTCGGCCCGGTAATCACCAGGATGATGAAATCCCGCCCCAGGTGCAGGCTGATGGGCACCACCGTGGCCGGATCGAGCAGGGGATGGCGGGCGTTTACGAGTTCCAAGTTCCAGGTTTCAAGTTCCACGTTACCTAACGTGGAACTTGAAACTTGGAACGTGGAACTTGGTACTAACTGCGGCTCCACGCCCCGGATGGCGTTGGCGTAGCGAGCCTTGGCGATGGCCAGGTCCAGCTCGGCCAGGGCGCTGACGTTGGCCAGGATGGTGGTCCCGTTATCGGCCACGCGTTTGGCCAGCTCG
>VFZS01000981.1 GCA_016871095.1 Acidobacteriota bacterium | reverse complement strand
GGTCCGCGTGCGGCGGCCGGCCACCGAGCCCAGCTCCACGTCGTCGGTCACATCGAAGCAGTAGCAGGTGGGGCACACCATGCTGCAAGCTCCGCACGACAGGCACCGCTCGCCCAGCTCGTCCCAGATCCCGCTGTGGTACTCCATCTCCACGATTTCCGACAGGTGGCGGATCTCAATGTCCAGCTTGAACGCTTCGCGCTTGGCCCAGGAGCGGCGCTTGTACAGGTCGATGTCCGCCTGGGTTACCGGCTCGAACAACGGCCCCGTGGCCAGCGCCATGTCGTCCCCGCGGGCGGTGCCCACCAGCGTCAGGTAATAGTCGCCGACCTCGTAGAAGAACAGGTCGAAGCCGTGATCGACGAAGTCGGCGCGCATGGAGCGGCAGAAGCAGTGCTCGTCCGGGTCGCACCTTACCCCGATGACGGCGATGTTCTTCCGGCGGGCCTGGTAGTAAGGATCCGGGTACTGGCCCGCGAAAACCTGGTCCAGGATGTTGAGCGCGAAGATGTCGCAGCCATGCACCCCGAACAGCACCAGGCGCTTGTCCAGGCCTTCGGTCTCGGGTTGGTAGCCGACCTCGGGGCGGTAGCGGAACATCGTCTCGCGGGGCGGCAGGAAGTACTTCTTGGGCGGCAGGATGGTGCGGTTGTAGTCGAGCCGCGCCTCCGACCACCGGTTCAGCCGCTTGAACACGTATTGCCCGTCCTGCTCCACCGGCGCGTGCACCTCGCCGAACTGCTGCACCACCGAGGCGAAGAAATCCAGCTTTTCCTTGGGCAGCTTGAGGATCTTCACGCGGGCACCTCCTTGGGGACGTCCGGCCCGATGCGGAGCCGGATGCGCTCCAGCAACCGGGGCATGTTGACCGGCTTGTGGAAGAACTCGTCGTGCGCCATCCAGCCGGCCTCCGGCGCGATGCGGAAGTCGGGGACCTGCTCGTAGAGCGCGCTCAGCACGAACACGGGCAGGTTCTTCAGCTCCGGGGTATGGCGGATCTCCTGGATGGTGAACAGGCCCTCGGTGCGCTCGTTCATCATGATGTCCATGACGACCAGGTGCGGCAGCTCCATGCGGGCCAGCCGGAGACCTTCCCGGCCGTCGTGCGCCACCAGCACGGTGTAGCCGTGCTGCTCCAGGAAGAACGCCAGGCCGGCGGTCAAGTCGGCGTCGTCGTCCACGATGAGGATTCGTTTTTCGGTTGCGCTCATGGGGTACTCTCGGTGCGGTCCTCCCGCGCCGCTGCGGCGCGCCAGGCGGGCAGCCGCACCCGGAAGGTCGAGCCGGCGCCCGGCTCGCTTTCCACCGTGATGCTGCCTCCCAGCTCGGTCACGATTCGCTTGCAGATGGCCAGTCCCAGGCCCGTGCCGGGGGTCTTCTTGGCCCCTTCTCCCCGCACCCGGAAGAATTCGTCAAACAACCGCTCCCGGCACTGCGGCGGGATGCCGATGCCGGTATCGGCCACCGCCACCTCGACTTCCTCCCCCTGGCAGCCGGCCGTCACACTGATGCGGCCCTCCGGCCGGTTGTACTTGATAGCGTTGGTGATCAGATTGTCGAACAGGACGTTGAGGCAGTTGGGATCCCCGGCCACCGTGCAGCCGGTTTCAGGCAGCCGCGCCTCCAGGGTCACCCGCTCCTCGGCGGCCAGCGGCTCGTAAGTGGCCAGGATGTTGGGAATGATCTGTCCGAGATCCAC
>VFZS01000980.1 GCA_016871095.1 Acidobacteriota bacterium | reverse complement strand
AGCAAGTTGAAGGCTTCTACATTGCCCTGCTGCGATCCTCGACCTCCCGAAAGACGACTCTGGCTCGGTTGTTACCGCGCTCGCCAGCGTCAAGAAATCCAACGCCGGTTCCCTTCCAGTGTGCCGGGATCGGGGACAGACGGAACCGTCCCCCGCGAACGTAGCGGCTGGCGGGACGGGGACGCTTCCGTCCGTCCCCGGTCCCACCGCTTGAAAGGGTAGAGCCGGGGGAATAGAATTCAGGGTTGGCCTGCTTGCGGATGAGGGGCGAATGCTGAGAACGCGGCTGCTGGCGGCTGTCGCCGTTCTGACGGCCGGTTGGCTGTGCGCACCGGCCACGGCGTCGCTCGTCGGGATGACGGTATACGCCACGGCCAATATCTTCGCCGCGGGCCGGGCCACGGCATCGAGCGGCACCCCGCCACCCGGCTACAGCTTCCCCGCCGGCCCCGGCAAAGTGCTCACCTTCTCGAGCATCCACGGCTGGGTCCAGTTCCGCCCCAACGCGCCCCGGACCGGCCCTGAAGGCGGGCCGTGGTCCACCAACCTCAACTCGCTCAACGGGATCTCCGGCATCATTCACGGCAAGGCCATGTTCCTGGTGGGTGTGTTCCTGGATGACCGGGAGCCTCTGGTGGCCCCCCCGCCGCTGGACTTCAGGCTGAACGACAACTTCACTTCAATCGCTCCGGTGGTGGGTCAGACGTTTTTCATCGGCGACGGGTTGACCGGAACGGGCAGCGGCACGCCGCAGCGCTTCGTGATTCCAGCCACCGCCACCCGCGTGTTCTTGGGTTTCGCCGAGGGGGCCAACTTCTCCGGCACGCCGGGCGGGTACGACGACAACGAGGGACTGCTGGCGGCGACCTTCGAGATCACGCTGGGGTGCAGTTACTCGATCAGCCCCACTGCCCGTTCCGTGGGCGCCGAGGGGGGAACCTTCTCCGTCAGCGTGACCGCAGCGGCGGGCTGCCTCTGGATGGCCAGTTCCAACCACACCTGGCTTGAGATCACCCCGGGGCACTCGGGCAGCGGGAACGGCACGGTTACTTACCGGGTAGCGGCCAACACCGCCGCCGCGGCGCGCACCGGAACTCTCACCGTCGCCGGCCACACGCACACGGTGGTCCAGGTGGGCGCGCAGGCCTGTTCCTACACTCTCGACCGGCTCAGCGCGGCGGTCCCGGCGGCGGGTGGAACCGTAACCGTGACGGTGAGCGCCGGCCTGGGGTGCGCCTGGACGGCCGTCGCCCAGGAGTCTTGGATCACCGTGAGCGCGGGCGCTTCCGGTTCGGCGGGAAGTTCGGTCACCTTCACGGCAGCGCCCAACACCGGCGCTCCGCGGACCGGGACGCTCACCATCGCCGGACACACCTTCACAGTCACGCAAGCCGGCCCGGTCCCGGCGATCAGCCCCGGCGGCGTCGTGAACTCCGCGGATTACACCGCAAGACTGGCCCCTGGCACGATCTTCTCGATCTTCGGCGTCCACCTTGCCCCCACCGCGCAGGCGGCTTCGGCGGTCCCGCTGCCTGCCAGCCTGGAAGGCGCCTCGGTCGAGATTCTACATGGGGAACAAACCACTCTGGTCCCGCTCTTCTTCGTTTCCCCCGGGCAGATCAACGCCCAGTTGCCGTTCAGCATCAGTGGGACAGTCGCCCAGGTGCGTGTGCGCACGGCGCTGGGAACCAGCCCCGCCGAGCT
>VFZS01000979.1 GCA_016871095.1 Acidobacteriota bacterium | reverse complement strand
GGGTTTCGGTGGCGTTGAGGGGGTAGGTGGGGGAGTCCTGTGGGATCTCGACCAGGTTCACGCCGATGGTCGATATGGCAGTGGTGACGTACTCGTAGGTGAGGGAGGGGTCCTCGAAGCGGCAGACGTAGCGGGTGGTGCCCTGGCAGTCGTCGTTCGCGGCGTCGAAGAAGAAGGCGCCACAGGCGCCCTTGATCTTCTCCCAGAACTCCCGCATGGCCACGCGCCGCGCGGGACTAAGCGAGGCCACCACATGAAACCGGGTCGCGCCGGTCCCCATGAGGAACCGCTGCTCCAGTTTCACGTTGCCGCTCTTGAAGGTGTGGACGTACACCTCCGGCTTGAGCGCGCGGCCAGAGCCGTATTCGGGCTTTACCGGGAAGACCTCCGCCGGAGCGATCTCCGGGACCTCGATGCGGCCGATGTAGGGCATGGCTCAGGCCAGTTCGATCAGCTCGAAGGAGACCTCACCGCGGCCCAGGCCCAGCATCTGCGACCAGTCGCCGGCGAAGCGGACCACGCGGGCGATGCCATCCTCGTCGGTGAAGTTGAACGGCTCGTGCGGGCCACCACGCGCCTCGTAGAACTGGCGCAGCGCCGACATGGCCGCGGCGGTGAGCCGCCGCGTCAGCCGCCAGCGAGGTCGGGAGGTATCGCCCAACAGCGAGCGTTGCGAGTCGCCGGAGGGGTACTCGTTGCGGAGGACGGGGTACTCCTCGCTGCGCGAGAACGCGGCGGCCAGGGCTGACGGGAGCTCGGTGGTCGCGGCGGCATTGGCCACGTTACCCGGCATCAATCCTCGATGACCAGGTACTCGAGGTTGACCGCCGCACTGTTAGCCTGGGCCGCCGGGGCCGTGACGCTCGCCGGCAGGCGCCCCATGGCGAACTCCTTGGGCTTGAGCTTCAGGAACGCGCTGCCGGCCACCCCGGTCAGGATCTCCACGTAGTTGGTGGCGTCCAAGTTCAGGAAGAAGAACCAGCCGGGCGTGGCCACTTCGCCCATGCCCAGCGCCTCTGGCGAGGTCCCGATGTTCTGGACCCCGCGAACATACTTCGTGCCGGTCACATCAAACTGCTTGTTGGTTCGCTGGAACCCCTGACTGGCGATCTCCCCCTTGGCGAACAGCAGGGTGGCGGAAACAGTGATTTCGTTGGCCATAAGACCTCCTCACGCGAGAATGGTGCCGGGCGACATCAGCATGGCGGCGGCCTCGCGGCGCCCGTAACTGGAGCGGGCGGCCTGGTGGGCGGCGCCCTGGATGGCCCGCGGGTGCTGAACGATGAACTGCTGTGTGCGGCCGTCGAAGGCGGCGTTAACCGCCTCGGCGGGCATGGTGAAGTTGATGATCGTCGTACTTGGCGGCGGCGCTGCGGCGGGCATGCGGGAGAGGGCCGGCAATGGCGTGCTGCTCAGGTGGGCAGGGGCTTCGAAGATCCCGCCGCGGGACTGCACCAGCTCCAGCGGCCGCATACGGTCCACAATGCCGGCGGCCTGCTGGCCGGTGCTCATAGCGTACAACTCGATCAGCTCGCGGATCTGCGGCGAGCGAATGGCCAGATCGAGGTTCGCCCCGAAGGTCTGCCTGGCCGTTTCGACGATCTGGCGCAGGACGCCCTTGTCCCGCATATCCACGCCGTACAGTGCCCGGATCTTCTCACGGGCCTTCTCTTCAGCGCCCTTGATGAACAGGCGCACGACACCG
>VFZS01000978.1 GCA_016871095.1 Acidobacteriota bacterium | reverse complement strand
AGCCCGTACTCGGTAGCCTGCTCGACGGCCCGGTGCAACCGGTGCACCGCCAGCGGGTACTCGGCCCGGACGTAGATGATGCCCTCGGAGGCGCCCATCCCGAAGCCGCCGATGATCATTCCCTCCAGCAGCGAATGCGGGTCGCCCTCGATCTCGTTGCACCTTGTAGAGGGCCTGGTAGCCGCCCACCGCGACGTACTCCTCGAGGTCGTCGGGGTTGACCAGGCCGCAATTGCGCAGCACGATCTTCTTCTGGCCCTTGAAAAAGGGCACCTCGTGCCAGTTCGGGATCTCTGGGTAGCCCGCGCCGAAGCGGATGTGCGCGGTGAAGTGGTCCCAATCCTCGATCTTGCACTGGGCCAGGTCCTGGGTGGGACGCAGGGCCTCCAGGTCATCCAGGATCCGGTTCACGTCGTTGGCCTGAACGCGCTGGAGAATCACCAGCGGCCGGCCCGGATGCCACACGTTGACCAGCGGCTCGCGGGCGCAGAACCCGAAGCAGCCCACCGGCGCCAGTTGCGCGTCCATGCCGCGGCGGTTGATTTCGTCGGCGAAAGCGTGGTAGACGCCCTCGGCGCCATTGCCCGTCCCGCAGGTGCCCATGCCGATGGCGATGCGCGGGCGCGCGGGCACGTACTTGGCCAGCCCGGCTTCCCGGACCTCGTTGAAGCCCCCGATGTCCTGGATGCGCATCACTTCCCGCCCTCGTGCCGGATGGCTTCGATCTCGCGTTGCAGGCTCTGCTCGTTGACGTGCCCGAAGATCGAGTGGTTCACCTCGACCACCGGGGCCAGGGCGCACTGGCCGAAGCAGGCCACCGTGCGCACGGTGAAGCGGCGGTCCGCGGTGGTCAGCGAGAGCTTGTCGGCGGAGCCTTCCTCGCCGTCCGACCGCAACCCCAGCTCCAGCTTCAGGCGCTCCAGCAGGTTGCGCGATCCGCGCGTGTGACAGGCCGTGCCGCGGCAGATGCAGACCGTGTGGCGGCCTTGCGGCTCCAGGTTGAACAGCGCGTAGAAGGTGGCCACACTGTAGACCTGCGCCCAGGGGGTGCCGGTCTTGGTGGCGATGTAGTCCAGCACCTCCAGAGGCAGGTACTTGTTAGGGTGGCGGCCCTGGACTTCCTCTGAGGATGCCTAACAGCGCCCCCGGGCGGCCCTGGTGGCGGGCAATCACCTGGTCCACGAACTCCTGCTCGGCCGGATTGGGCGACGAAGCCGTCATCGCGCAACTCCTTCCTCGTGCCGGGGCGCGCCGGGCGGCGGCCGCTGGCGGTCACAGCAAACCTACACCTCTGCGGGCACAGCGGAGGACTGTCAGGCAAACCAGGGAAACCGGCCTCTGAATGCCATGGCGAGGGTCGTTGGTCCTGTTCTTCCAGCGACTCCGCGGCGGGCCCGCCGCCGGTCAGCGTCGGCGCCACGTCACGGATTCAACCTTCAATTATAGCAGCGGCACGTCGGACCGTTCTGGCGCGGGCCGGACTGCAAGACCCAGCCCGGGCCTCGGTTCAGCGAGCCCAGCCCTGTACTACACTCGCTGAGTTTCTTTGCGCGCCGCGAGGATTCTGGAGCCTTTGGTGGGGCGAGCGTCCACGCTTGCGAGCCGGCATCCTTGCCGGCTTACCTGCCGCGGGCTCCGGGCGCGGCCCAAAGCTGGTTGGAAAACCAGCTCGCAAACCTGGAGGTTCGCCCCACGGAACCGCCAGC
>VFZS01000977.1 GCA_016871095.1 Acidobacteriota bacterium | reverse complement strand
TCGCGGTTTACCAGCCTGCTCCGCCGCCTTAACCTCGCGCCGTAGGGTGCTGGACCGTCTTGGGGAGCCGGCGGCCTTTGGCCAAGAAAGGGGAACCTGTGGCAGGGGCGCTCTGGGCCCGGCGCTGTCGCTGCACGTGGGCCACTGGTCGCTGACGAGCTTGCAGCAGCGCTTGGTGAACACCGGCGGCCGCTTGGTCAAGCACGCGCGCTACTACTGGCTGCTGCTTGCGGCGGCCCATCTCACGCGGCGCCTTTTCGGGGCCATAGTGCGCCGGATGGAGCCGCGCCGGGGTCGCTCGGGGTGAGAACGTGAAAGACACGGCTCCAACCGAGGTGGGCGGAAGTACAATCGAGGCTGGTCAGCAAGCCATACTGGAAATGCTGGCCAGGAGCAGGCATGAACAGAACGCCAGTCGCCGCGTTGAGCGTACTCACCGCCAGTCTCGCGCTCGCCTCCGGGCAGCCGCCCCGTCTTCAGGCCGGAGTCAGCGTTCAACTGCCCGTCACCCGCCACGCCGTACCGCCGCCCGAAGCGGACCAGCCGGGCGCCCTGATCGCAGCTCTCACCGCCAAAGGCAATATCTACCTCGGAATCACTCCGGTGAGCCCTGGCGAGCTGGCGGACAAACTCAAGGCCTGGCTTTCCGGCCGCGGCGGGAAAGCGCTCTACGTCAAGGCGGACGCCCGGGCCGAGTACGCCGGCCTGGCAGAGCTCTGGGACGCCGCGCGCCAGGCGGGCACCGGCGCCGTGATCCTGCTGACATCTCAAAAAGACTCGCCCGAGCCCTCCTATCCAGTGCCGCCGAAGGGGCTGGAGGTATCGCTCGGGCCGCCCGAAGCCGCCCGGCAGCCGCTCCACGCCGGAACGCGACCCGACCTCAAGGGGAACCCGAAAGCGGTTGGCTTGAAGCCGGACGGGCGGTTGCCGGTGGCGGACGTGGTGCGTGCCGTGGACGAGTGCCGCGGCGCGGGCGCCAAAGTCATCCTTTGACGGGGTCGAGGCGGAACCGGGCGTTACGGCCCGCGCGAAGCTAATTCCCCCTGGGTGAACTAAACCGCTGCGCGGTATTCGTGTTCGACGGAGCCAGCGCGCCGGGCCGCTCCTGAGAAACACTGATGAGGTTTATTTCCCAATAGACCCATCCCATTCTCAGGAGCGACCCATGACGCCTCTTCGTCAACGCATGATCGAAGACCTGCGGCTGCGCAATCTGGCGCCAGCCACCCAGAAAAACTATATCGCACACGTGGCGGCCTTCGCCCGGTTCTTCGGCAGGAGCCCGGAAGCGCTCGATCCGGAAGCCGTGCGCGAGTACCTGCTGTACCTGCTCAACGAGCGCAAGCTGTCGGCCGAATCCGTGAACCAGCAGGTTTCGGACCTGAAGTTCCTCTACCTGACCACGCTGGAGATGCCGTGGAGCGACCTGGATTTCCCCCACGTGAGACGGCCGCATTGACACCACGGCGCGCTATACGGCGGTGACGCCGCGGATCATCGGCGCCACCCTCAGCCCGCTGGACCGGCTGGACCACCCGCCGGGGAAGACCCCCACCCGATCCCGGACCTGAGGGATGGCGCGGCCCCCGCTGGAGGTGGCCGACATTTTCCGGCGCCACGGCCCGGCCTATCGCCGGCGGCACCGGCTCGGGCGGCAGACGCTGCGCGTCATGCGGGCCCTGGAGACCTGCCGCACGGCGGCGCTGG
>VFZS01000976.1 GCA_016871095.1 Acidobacteriota bacterium | reverse complement strand
CGAGGGACTGCTGCCGCCCAGGGACGTTCCAGCTTGTTCTGCCCAGGTGGAGCGGGGCAACGCGTCGAGGGACTGGCCCGCTGCATCAGGCGGTCGGTTTGGCCCAACTGGTTGGAACGGCCCCAGGCTGCCCTGGCCGAAGGGCCGTCCCGTGCGGACAAACGCCTCCACGCGCGGCTGCGCCGGGTCGCTCACATCCAGGACGCACAGGGAATTGGATTCGCGCACGTTGGGATCGCCCAGTCCGGGCGCCTCCACCGGACCTTGGGCCGTTTCGCGCCGCGCTCCAGCCAGAGCTTCCGGAGAAGGGAAGCCGAAGGCGGGGAAGTCGAGACCCGTCTCGCGGGGCCGCTTGCGATCCGCGCCGGGGATGGCTTGGTACTCGAACATGCCCAGGTTGGTGACATAGGCCTTGCGGCGGTCCGGCGACAGCGCCACGGCGAAAGGCAGGCGTCCCACGCGGGTCGAAGACAGTACGCGCCGCTTGCGAACGTCGATCACCGCCAGGCGAAAATTGGCCTGGTCCACCACGTAGAGCAACCCGCGCTCGCGGTCCAGGGCCAGGTCCCCGGTGTAGCTGTCGGCGAACCCGCCGGCGTCAAGGTCGAAGACGTGCTGGAGCTGGCCGCTGCGGGGATCTATGAGCCGGACGCGGCCGGAGTTGCCCTCTGAGGCGTACAGCGCGCGCTCACCGTCGAAGGCCAGCCCCATAAACACGCTGCGCCAGTCGTCTTCGTCGCTCTCGGCGCGGTCCTTGGCCCAGGGCGCCACCAGGTGACGGACGCGCCAGTATCGCTTGTCTTTGTCCAGCACGGTGAGCGAATATCGTTGAGGGCCGCCGTTGGCGGAAACCACGGTTGTGCCGCCGGGGCTGACGGCCAGCCCGAATGGTCCGGGGCCGGTGGTGTACTGCCGGCCCAGGGGCGCGATGATGCGTCCCCCAGGGAGTATGCTCTCAGCGCCGGGACGGCGCATGGCGAACCGTGTGCCGGCCGGTGCGGAGTAGGACAGGCCTTCAGCCTGTCCCCCCGCAGGCGAAACCGCCTGCGCCACGAGCAGCAACAATGCGAGCATCTGTTTCTGAATTGTACGGCAAACGAGGTCAGTCATGGACCGCAGATCTTTCGTGGGACTGATGGGAGGTACGACGCTGATGAACGCCAACCCGGCCGGCGCCGCCGGCGCGCAGAAGACCAAGTACTACGTACTGGAGAACTTCTTCCTCAAGAACGGCTCGCAGCCGGGCCGCATCAACGACTTCATGCGTGACGCCCTGCTGCCCGCGCTCAACAAGGTGCACGCGGGGCCGAAGATCTTTATGGAAGCGCTGGTGGCGCCGCACATGCCGCAGTTCGCCCTGATCCTCGGGCTCCGGTCGCTCGAGGAACTGTCGAGCCTGGAGACGGCGCTGTGGAAGCAGGAGGAGTTACGGAAGGCCGCGGAAGCTTGGGAGGCTCACCCGGCGGAGCCCCCCTACGAACACACCACGTGTTCGCTGCTGGAAGCCACGGACTACTCGCCGGAGATCGTCCCTCTGGATCCCGCGCCCAAGACGCCGCGCATCTTTGAGCTCCGGACCTACCATTCGCCCACCTACCGGCAACTAAAGGCGCTGCATGAGCGCTTCGCCGGGCCGGAGATCAAGATCTTCGCCCGTTGCGGCGTGCACCCGCTGTTCTACTCGAGCACCTACTTCGGCGACAACCGGCCCAA
>VFZS01000975.1 GCA_016871095.1 Acidobacteriota bacterium | reverse complement strand
TGCGATTCAACCAAGTTACCCGTAAGTCATTGAAAACGGGTCCCTTGTCGCGATTGGCGCGCGGCGGTGGGTTGATGGCGCGATATCGGCACCGTCAGGGCAAAAATTGAGGTCGTCACCCCGGTCGTCACCCGCCCATTCGCTCGTGTTTTCAGACAGTTACGTGACTACCCAGGCGCGGCCAGGTGGTAGTCAGGTAGTCGGTTTGGGCAGCGTCCCGTGACCGAGGTAGTCGGTCGTCAGAACGCACGATGATTTCTCCAGCGGTAGCCAAACGGATCGAGCTATGGCCGCTCGACCGGCTAGTGCCGTTCGCGCGCAACCCCCGGACGCACTCAGACGCACAGGTGGCGCAGATTGCGGCCAGCATCGCGGCATTTGGCTTTAACGCGCCGATCCTGGTGGATTCTAAGGCCGGGATCGTGGCCGGCCATGGGCGCCTACTGGCGGCGCGGAAGCTGGGCCTAGCTGAAGTGCCCGTGATCGTGCTGGACCACCTGAGCGAGACCCAGCGGCGTGCCTTCGCCATCGCCGACAACCGTCTCGGGGAGCTCAGCGGCTGGGATGACGAGCTGCTGGCCCTGGAACTGAAGGACCTGGCGGACGCCGGCTTCGACGCGACCCTGACCGGCTTCGACGACGGGGAGGTGGCGGCGCTGCTCGCCGCTCTGGAGGGAGGCGAAGCCGAGCCGGGGCCGGAGGAAGAAATCCCCGAGGCGCCGGCGCAAGCGGTGACGCAGCCGGGGGACCTGTGGCTCATCGGTCCGCATCGCCTCCAGTGCGGCGACTGCCGGGATCTGGATACGGTGACGCGGCTGTTCGAGGGCCGCCTGGCCAACGTGGTGGTGACCTCACCGCCCTATGCCACGCAGCGCGAGTACGACCCATCGAGCGGCTTCAAGCCGATCCGTCCGGAGGAGTACCTGGACTGGTACCGCGCCGTGGCGGCCAACCTCCAGGCGGTGCTGGCCGAGGATGGCTCCTACTTCCTGAACATCAAGGAGCACTGTGACGATGGACAGCGGCACCTCTACGTCAAGGACCTGACGATCGCCCACGTGCGCCAGTGGGGCTGGCGCTTCGTGGATGAGTTCTGCTGGCGCAAGACCGACAACGGCGTGCCGGGCGGGTGGAACAACCGCTTCAAGAACGCCTGGGAGCCGGTGTTTCACTACTCGAAGCTCGGCTCGATCAAGTTCCGGCCCGACGCCGTCAGCCACCTCTCGGGGGGCTGCTTCGATTACTCGCCCGATACACCGAAGTCAAACTCGGGCAGCGGGCTGCTGGGCGAACACGATGACCGGTACAAGGGACTCGCCCGCCCGAGCAACGTGATCGAGACCAAGACCGAGGCGTCACAGGGATCGCACTCCGCGCCCTTTCCGCGGGCCATCCCGGAGTTCTTCATCAAGGCTTACTCGGATGCGGGCGACGTGACCTTCGATCCGTTTCTGGGCAGCGGCACCACGATGGTGGCCGCCGCGCTGCTGGACCGCATCGGGTTCGGCCTCGAGATCAGCCCGGCCTACTGCGACGTCATCGTGCGCCGCATGCTGAACGCCCTTGGCGGTACGGCAGTGCTGGCAGACACTGGCCAGACGTTCGCCGAGGTGGCCGCGCTGCGGGGTGTGTCTGCCGAGCCGCCCGCCAGCCGGCATGCGCTGGATGCGAGATCCATCCGCCACAAGAACGGCATGCCCTACTACGGCCCCCGTGG
>VFZS01000974.1 GCA_016871095.1 Acidobacteriota bacterium | reverse complement strand
CCATGTGCTGGAGCATGTGCCCGATCCGCGGGCTTACCTCGAGGCCGCGCACGAGTTGTTGCGGCCCGCCGGGCGGCTCATCGTGCAAACGCCGGATGCCGCCTGCTGGGAGCGCGCGCTGCTGGGGCGGCGGTGGAGCGGGCTGGATGTGCCGCGGCACTTGTTCAGTTTTCGCGGGCGGGACCTGGAGCGGCTGGTGGCCGCGGGTGGTTTCCAGGTGCTGCGGCGGAAGCACTTCTCGCTGCGGGACAACCCGGCGGGCCTGGCGACGAGCCTGGCGCCGGCGCTGGACCCCATGGCGCGGCGCGTGCGGGGCCTGCACGAAAGCGGTGCGGCGCGGCTTAGCAGGGATCTGCTGTACTTCGCGCTGGTGCTGGCAGCTTTGCCGGTGACTCTGGTGGAGGCGGCATTCGGGGCCGGCTCGACCATCATGCTGGAGGCGCGCAAGCGATGAGCTACGCCCGGCTGCGCCGCCTGATGCCGCGTTTCCTCGAACGGCGCGTGTTGTACTTCGAAGCCGCCATCGAAGACGCCGTGACGGCCTTCGCCGCGGAGTTGGACGACGGAGCGCGGGTGCTGGACGCCGGCGCCGGGGAAGGCGCCTACGCGCGGTTCTTCGCTCGCCAGCGCTACGTGGGCGTGGACCTGGGGGTGGGCGATCCGCAGTGGGACTACCGGCAACTGGACGCGGTGGGCGACCTGTTGAACCTGCCGTTCCGTTCGGCGAGTTTCGATGGCTGCCTGAACGTGGTGACCCTTGAGCACGTGCGGGAGCCGGCGCGCGCGGCGGCGGAGATGGCGCGAGCGCTCCAGCCGGGCGGGCGGCTGCTGCTGGTGGCGCCGCAGGATTGGGAGATACACCAGGTCCCCCACGACTACTTCCGCTTCACCCGCTACGGCCTGCGCCACTTGCTGGAAAGCGCCGGTTTTGCGGCGGTTCACATCCTTCCGGTGGGCGGGCTGTTCCGGCTGCTGGCGCGCCGCCTGTTGAACAGCTTGCAGTATTTCCACGGCCTGTGGTTCTGGCCGGCGGCGCTCGCACTGGCGCCCGCGGCCCTGCTGCTTCCGGTTTTCGACCGCCTGGACCGCGACCGCAACTTCACGCTGGGGTACATATGCACCGCAAGAAAGCAATAGCGCTGGCGGCTGGGCTCGCGACGATCAGCTTCGTGGCGCAGGCGGTTTCGCCTGCGGCGCCACAGGCCAAGGGCCTGTCCCGCGCCGCCGAGCCGTTCAGCGGCACTTCCGCCCTGGCCTTCACCAAGCAGTTGGTCGCCTTCGGCCCGCGGCCGTCGGGATCGCCCGCGCTCAAGAAGACCCAGAGTTACATCCTGGCGCAGCTCAAATCGCGCGGCTGCGAGATTATCCAGGATCCCTTCACTGCCCAGACGCCGCTCGGGCCGAAGAGCATGTTGAACATCGTCGCCCGCTTCCCGGGTTCCTCCGGAAGGGCGGTGGTGATCTCGGGCCACTACGAAACCAAGGTGCTGCCCGGGATTCACTTCGTTGGGGCCAACGACGGGGGTTCCTCGGGGGGCTTTGTGCTGGAGATGGCGCGGGTGCTGGCGGGCCGAAAACTCAAGAACGACGTGTATCTGGTGTGGTTCGACGGCGAGGAGTCCTTCGGAGTCTGGTCGGAGAGGGACGGCATCTACGGCAGCCGGCATCTGGCGGAGCGCTGGTCCGCCGACGGCACCCTGGGCCGTATCAAGGCGCTGATC
>VFZS01000973.1 GCA_016871095.1 Acidobacteriota bacterium | reverse complement strand
CGCGGCTTGTGTTTGGCCAGGGCGTAGTGGGTGAGGATGGGCAGGGCGATGGTAGTGTCGGTGTAGCACACCACGGCGTCGGGCAGGGCGTTGGGATCCACCTTGCCCCAACTCACCGCTTCGCTGGGCGTGGCGCCGCTGAGGCCGCCGGTGTCGGGGCGCGCGTCGGTGACCTGAATGAAGTAGTCCTGGCCGTACTCCTTGATGCGCAGCACTTCCTGTATCTGCGGCTCGGTCTGGAGCATAAAGTTCTTGGGACTGCCGCCGCCCCACAGCACCACGGCGCTCTTTCCTCCGGCGCGCTTGGCGGCCAGCACGAAAGCGGTGGTCTCGTTGACGTCGATGGAGGGATTGACGCGCAGCCTGTTGCCGCGCAGCTCGACGCCGGCCACGTTCATGCCGATGGTCGAGTCGCCGGGCGAGGAGGTGTAACAGGGCACGCCCGCACGGTAGGCTGCGGCCAGCACCGAGACGTTCTTCAAGCCGGCCTTGCGCTCCCACTCGGCGCAATAGCGGCCCAGCAGGTAGTGCAGCTCGGCGGTGCCCATCTCCTTCTGGAATTCGGGCTGGACGAGGATGCCGCGCAGGATCTCGTCGGTGGCCATCAGGCAGTCGCTGTATCCGACCAGCACGTCGTAGATGCGCACGATGTCGTTGTTGCGCAGCTCGGTGTCGTCCATCTTGAAGCTGCCCACGCGCACCGGGAAGTTCAGGGCGAAGTGGAGGTCGTGATAGAGGATGGCGCCGGTGGAGACGATCCAGTCCACGAAGCCCGCTTTGATGAGCGGGATGATAGCCGAGCAGCCCAGCCCCGCTGGGGTGAGCGCGCCGGCAAAGCTCATGCCCACGGTCACCCCCGGCTCGAGCATCCTGCCGGTGAACAGGTGGCAAGCTTCCCGGAGCCGCGCCGCATTGTAAGCCAGAAAGGTCTCGTCCACCAGGGCGGTGAGCTTCTCGCGGCCGGTGAGGTTCTTGGGCAGGATGCGCCTGCCAGACATGAACTGGTCGCGCTTCAGGCACTTCTTCTTCTTCAGCCAGTCCGGCATCTCGGCAAGGTCCTCGCGGTAGCGAGAATGCGTCCTTTGAGTCTTGGCCATGGGTGAAAATACGATCATATGGTAAAAGCGCGGCAACCCGCACGGAGAACGCCCGCGGCGCTCGGTTTCTCGATGCCGGCGGAATGGGAACCCCACGAAGCCACTTGGCTGGCGTGGCCGCATCACCCCGCCGACTGGCCCGACAAGCTGGACACCATCCGCTGGGTCTACGCCGAGATCGTGCGCAAGGTCGCTCCTGGCGAGACCGTGCGCATGCTGGTCAACTCGAAGGCCGAGGCGAAGCAGGCCGCACAGTATCTCAACCGCGCGGGCACGGACGCCACCCCGGCCGATTTCATCGTGCATCCCACCAACCGCGGCTGGACGCGGGATAGCGGGCCGATCTTCGTGCGGCGGCACGTGGGGCAGGCGGTTTCGCCTGCCGACGGGGCCGAAACCGCCATCGTGCATTTCCACTTCAACGGCTGGGCGAAGTATGACGACTGGCACAAGGACCGCCGCGTGCCTGAGACCGCGGCGCGGCGGCTGGGCAGGCGGCTGTTTCACGCGAAGTATAGGGGACGCCCTTTTGTGCTCGAAGGCGGCGGCATCGACGTCAACGGCCGCGGCACACTTCTGACAACCGACGAGTGCTACCTCGATCCGGTGGTTCAGGTGCGCAATC
>VFZS01000972.1 GCA_016871095.1 Acidobacteriota bacterium | reverse complement strand
CTATGAAATGCTTGGGATGATCGACGTCAACCGCCGTCCCTACTACTCCTGGCACGCCTACTTGATTGACGCGGTGGCGCTGGGCGCCGACGGCACCGTGTATCTGGGCCAGTGCGAACGCGGCTCCCGGCTGTACCTCTACCACCCCGAGTAGCGCGGCTGGCGCGCGAGTTATTCGCCGCGTCATAAGTTCTTGCGCATCACGGCGACCACTCGCTTACGCTCGTGGCTCGGTTAGAGGCGCGAATGCCATAAGCGAGCCGCGACCGTCAGGGAGCGGTTGCGCAGTCAATTCGTTCGCTGGGTATAGCAGTCAGCCCGTCAGAAGGCGTACCGCAGGGCGAACTGAATCTCGCGCGCGGGCTGGGCCAGCGATGTGATGGTCCCGAAGGCGGCGCTGGAACGGTTCGCGTTGGGTGAACCGAAGTTGGTCTTGTTGAGCAGGTTAAAGGCCTCCATGCGGAACTCGACACGGCTTGCCTCGGTAACGGCGAAGTCCTTGTGCAGGCCGAAATTCATGTGGTGGAGCGCGGGGCCGCGGACGATGTTGCGCCCGGCATTGCCGAAGGGGCTCGACGGATCCGTCGGCAGGCTCACGGTTTCCGGGTTCAGCCAGCGTTCGGCGCGCCGCTGGCCCGCGGGCATCGCGGGGTCGCCGCTGATGTTGGGCCGGTAAGACGGCGCGGAGCTGACCTGGAACTGCGAGGACGGGCTGTAGGTCAGGTTAACGGGCGGGCCACTGTGGTTGAAATTGATGGTCGCCAGCCTCCAACCGCCCAGCAGGAAGTCGGCCGCCGCGGGCAGGGCCGAGCCGAGCTTACGTCCCTTGCCCACCGGGAGGTCCCACAGCAGGGTCAGGGTGTTGTTGAAGGGCTGGTCGTAACCCGACAGGCCCTTCTCGCTCTTCAGATCACGCATGTTGATCCGCGAGCTGTCGTTGTTCTGGACTTCGAGGTGCCCTGAGGCGTTGTCGATGCCCTTGGACCAGGTGAAGGAGTTCAGGAAGTAGAAGCCGCCGGCGAAGCGGCGTTCCAGCTTGGCCTGGAAGGCGTGATAGTTCAGGAAGCCCCCATTGAAGGCGCTCTGAATGTAGCCGAAGGTCTGGATGGGCCGCCGCGCCTGGATAGTGAGGTTCTGGCCGGCCTGGTTGGGACGGGCCTGGTTCAGATCTCCCAGGATGAGCAGGTGGACGCTGCGATTTCCCACGTAGGCCAGGTCGAGCACCAGCTCGCGGGCCAGCTCGCGCTGAATGGTGAGGTGCCAGCTCTGGGTGTAGCCGGTGGGCAGATCGAAGGGAATCTGATTGGTGCGCACGCCCAGCGGGCGGACGTTGTCCAGCGACAGGAAGCCGTCCGGATGGCCCATCTCGAAGGGCCGGAAGCAGGTGAAGGCGCCCTGCCGGGTGGAAGTGCACAGCGGCAGTCCCGATCCGGACACGGTGGGGGGAAGCTGGTCCACGATGGGATTGAGGATATGGGGCAGGTTGTAGCCCAGGATGTTCTCCCCGCCCATGCGGTTGAAGTGGATGTAGCTCAGCCCGAATGCGCTGCGGATAACCGTCTTGGGCGTGGCCGTGAAGGCCAGCCCCACCCGCGGCGCGAAGTTGGTCTTGTCGGGCCTGACCAGAGCGCGGTCAAACAGCGAGCCGCTGCGCGCCTGGACCAGCTCCACTTTCACCGGATCGAAGTTGGAGAGGCGATTCTGCGCCTCATACTGCGGGGTGGCGAACT
>VFZS01000971.1 GCA_016871095.1 Acidobacteriota bacterium | reverse complement strand
CAGGGGCTGGTTGGCTTCCGGTACGTGAAGGAGCGCCTGGGCGCTGATTGCACGGTCGGGTACAACGTGGACACGTTCGGTCATCCCTGGACTCTGGCCCAACTCCTGCCTGGAATGGGACTAAAGTACTACGTCTTCTTCCGTCCCGGACCACACGAGAAAGACCTCCCGGGGGGGCTGTTCTGGTGGGAAGGGTCGGACGGCACGCGGACACTCACGGCACGCCCGCCAGGCCACTACAACACCGGCCCGAACGACATCGAGCACCGAATCCGCGAGGCCGCGGCGGAGATGACCTCGGCCGGGCGGGATGGGATGGCGTTCTACGGGGTCGGGAACCATGGCGGGGGCCCGACGCGCGAGAACATCCGGTCCATCGAGCGGCTGATGGCCGACCCGGATCTGCCGGAGATCCGCTTCAGCCATCCCGAGGCTTTCTTCGAGGCCATCCTGCAGGAGACGGCGGACTGGCCGGTCGTGCGGGATGAGCTGCAGCACCACGCCAGGGGCTGCTACACGAGCGTGGCGGCGATCAAGGCGCTCAACCGCCGCGCCGAGAATGCGCTGCAGGATGCGGAGTTCTACTCCTGCCTGGCCGAACACCTGGCCGACCGCGTCATTGATCGCCAGCGGCTCCGCGACTGCTGGCAAACCGTGCTCTTCAACCAGTTCCACGACATCCTGGCCGGCACATCGATCCGGGCAGCCTGCGAGGACACTCTGCGTGAGAACGGCCTGGCCATCGACCAGTGCCGCGCGACATCGACAGCCGCCGCACGAGCCGTGGCGGCCCGGATCGACGCGCCGCCGCCGGGCCAGGCCCTGGTCATCTTCAACCCGCTGGGTTGGGCCAGAGAAGAGGTCGTGGCAGCCGAGGTCAACTGGAGGGAAGGGGCAACAGGGCTTACCGTCGAGACGCTGCAAGGGGATCCGGTTGCCTGCCAGATCGTCGGTTCCACCTGGAGTGGAGGCGGCCGATCAGTCCAATTATTGGCTAAACCAAGTATTCCTGCTTGCGGTTACACCACGCTGCGCGTGGTGCCTGCCGATAGGCGAGAGGATCCCGAGGCAACCGGTAACGCGACCGAGATCAGCAACGGTCTGCTGCAGGTGAAGCTAGGCACTGGGACGGAGTGGATCCGCGAGATCGTGGACCTCGAAACGGGCATCAGCGCAGTAAATACGGGCTGTGGTGGCGTGGTCGTGCTTGACGATCCGAGTGACACATGGAGCCATGACGTCGCCCGCTTCCGGGAGGAGATCGGGCGCTTCGAGATAGTCGGAACGCCGGAACTTGCGGAGTGTGGGCCCCTGCGATGGACCGCCCGGGTCAGGGGAAAGTGGGGCAATTCTTGGCTAAGCCAAGAGCTCAGCCTCTGCCACGGGCGGAGGCAGGTGGACGTTCTGGTGGAACTGGACTGGCACGAGCGCCATCGGATGGCGAAGCTAAGCGTGCCCACGAGGGTGGCGGCTGAGACGGCTACGTTCGAGGTTGCGTACGGCGCGATCTCGCGGCTTCAGTCGGGCGATGAGGAGCCTGGCCAGCGCTGGGTGGACGTGTCAGGCAGGGCCGGGGATGCCGCCTACGGCGTCGCGCTGCTGAACGGCTGCAAGTACGGGTTCGATGTCCTGGACGGGGAGATTCGGATGAGCGTGGTGCGCAGCCCGATCTACGCGTTCCACGATCCGGCGCAAGTGCAGCCGGGAGAGACGTATGAGTACACCGACCAGGG
>VFZS01000970.1 GCA_016871095.1 Acidobacteriota bacterium | reverse complement strand
AGGCCAGGTCGCTACCCTGGCCGCCATGGGCATGGCCAGTGGCCCGCCGCCCCCCGGGGTCGCACCAAGCTTACGAGCGGGGAACTTCGCCATCACCGGCGGCAGCGGCGCGTGGTCCGGAGCGAGGGGCCAGGCCTCAAGCGTCGCGGTTGCCGGCACGCGATTCGCGTCGGGCGCGGAGGACCCGGCCTACCGGCAGGCCAATGCCGCCGCAGGGACGTGGCGCATTGCCGTGAGGTTGCACTCGATGACCTGCCCCACTGTCGTGGCCGCCTACCATGCCGACTTCAGCCCTGTCTCGGCCTCCAGCCCAGCGCGGGCGGGCGAGACGCTGGTGCTGGCGGTGAAGGGCCTGGGGCCTACCAACCCGGTGCTGGAGCCGGGCAAGACCTTCACCTTCGAAAAGCAGGAGCTGGCAGTGGTCACGGCGCCGGTCACGGTGACAATCAACGAGCTGCCGGCCGCGGTGTTAAACCAAGTCGGTTGGCCGGGCACCAGCGACACGTACCGCGTGGACGTGACCCTGCCCAGCGGACTCAAATCCGGAGCCGCCAGTGTCTTGGTCACCGCTGCCTGGATTCCCGGGCCGGAGGCAAGGATCCCGGTGCAGTAGCGCCTTGGTCTGGGGCGCGGGAAGGGCTCAGCCCAGCGGGTCGCGCCAACGCAGGGCGGGGAAGCGCGCGAAATCCCGGTCACAGGACCATAATTCGGCGCCGTGCTCGAGGGCCAGAGCGGCCAGGTGAGCATCCGAGGTCAGGTTGCCACCCGTGCCGAGCGGCCCCAGCAGGTCTCGCAGGATGCGCAAATGCCTGGGGCCGGGGTGAAGCACCGTCACTGCGGGCTGGGCGAGCCAGGATTCAACCAGATCGAAAGCGCTCTCGACGGGAAGCGGCTTCTCAAAAAGGCCGGGCCGGGTGGTCACCCGGAGAAAGGCCAGCAGCACATTCCAGGAAAAGGCCGCCGTCTCGGGACCGGCCAGCGTCTTCTCCAGCCAGGCCCTGGCCCGGGAGTGCAGCGCGGCGTCCGCATTGACGGCATATAGCAGCAGATTGACATCCAGCAGCTTCATTTGCGCACCGCCAGCCTGCGCGCCAGTTCCTCGTCCTCGAGAGCGGCGGCTACCTCCAGCGCCTTGTCCCAGCGGAAGTACTGCTCAGCGCCCAGGCTGTACGTGCGCTGCCGGAAGCGCCGCCTGCCTGGGGCGGGCGCCGGGGCCAGCCCGTCCCGGATGGCGCGGTTTAGCGCCTGCTTGAAGGAGGTCCCGCGCTCCCGCATGGCGGTGCGCAGGAGCCGTTCGACATCCGGGTCCAGGGTGACGGTGGTGCGCATGCTGCCATCATAGCATCAATCAGGATGCTGTCATGATTCGTAACTACGGCCTCAGCCCCACCCTCCGCAGCAGCTCCTGCCCACGCGGGTGAGATTCTGACCGTCGGCTGGCCCGGCACGTTGGATCTCTACCGCGTGGATTTCCGCGTCCCCTCGGGACTTCCGCCGGAGCAGGCCACGCTCCAGCTCACCGCCGCCTGGATCCCCGGCCCGGAGGTCAAGATCCCGGTGCAGTAGGGAAGCCGGCTGGGAAGCCGGCTTGCAGGCCTGGAGGCCCGCCCCACAAGGATTCCCGGCCCGGAGGTGAAGATCGCGGTGCAGTAGCGGCGGCTATCCATTCACCGCGGTAGAATGGAATTGCACGACGCCACGGCATGAAGTTGGCATTCGAGCTTGAGGTTCCCGACGG
>VFZS01000969.1 GCA_016871095.1 Acidobacteriota bacterium | reverse complement strand
GAACTGAAAGAGCCCGGTCATGGGGCGATACTTGGCCCGGCGATAGCTTTCAATGGCAAACTTCAAAAGCTCCGCCTGGTAGGCCTGCGAGTTGGCCACAAACTCCTCAATACTCTTCCCCCGCTCCACTTTGGCGATCTGGAAGGTCTGCACGTACTGGAAATCGTGGAAGGCCCACTTCAGCCAGTCGGTCTCTGTCTGCGGATTCAGTTCCGCCTCGCTGAACATGCGCCGCAGCGTCGCCACATCCGGCAGGGCCTGCGCCCCAAACTCGTTGACAAACGGCCCACAGGGCGCCTGGGCGTACTGGCGATAATCGTCCACATACCAGCCAAAGTAGGGGTGCTGGCGGAAATCGCTGGCCGCAAAGGCGGGGCGAGTGGCATCGCCGGCCCGCACGGCCTTCTCCAGCAGGCTATCCAGCGCCCCGGCCCAGGGCGGCTCGTTGTGGCCGCACCACACGGCGATGCTGGGGTGGTTGTAGAGCAGGTCCACCATCTCGGCGATCTGGCGCAGGGCGTTCTGGGTGAAGGCGTCGCTCTGCTCGTAGCCCCACTGCAGGGCGAAGTCCTGCCAGACCAGGAGGCCCGCCTCGTCGCAGGCGGCGTAGAACTCCTCACGATTGACGTGGGCGTGCACGCGCACGGCGTTGACGTTGGCGCCTTTGAGCAGGGCGATGTCCTGGGCAATCATGGCCGCATCGTACTCGCTGAGCCACTGCGTGGGGATGACGTTAGTGCCGCGAGGAAAGAACGAGTGTCCATTCAGCCACCAGCGAAAGTCGGCGTCAATGCGCACCTCGCGGATGCCGAAGCGGGTCTGGGCGGTGTCCGTGCCCGCCGCTGTTTGCAAGCACGCCGCCAGGCGATACAGCGGCTGCTCGCCCTGATCCCAGGTCCACCACAGGCGCGGCTGCGGGACGGTGACGGCGCAGACCATCTGCTGGCTGCCCGGGTAGAGGCGCACCGGGCGACGCACGGCGATGGCCTCCTGCTCAGCGCCGACCGGCGAGATGCTTATGTCAATCTGCCCCTCTGCCGCCTGACGCCCCAGGTGGCCGATGGTCAACTCAATGGCCAGCGCCGCCGTCTTGCCCGCCAGCGTCGGCGTCACCTTGACCTGCTCGATGTACATCGCCGGGCTGGTCAGCAGCTCCACGCTGTGCCAGATGCCACCCGTGTTCTGGCTCTGCCCCCACTGCGGGAAGTTCTGGCCCGGACGACAGTCGTGGTGGTTAAAGATGCCCTTGATCAGGCGCTTGTGCCCCGGCCACACCGTCCCCGGCTCCTCCCGCGGCGAATCCACGCGCACCAGCAGGACGTTGCTCCCTTCCTGCAGGACGTCCGTGACCAGGAAGCGGAAGGGCTGGAAGTAGCCCTCGTGCGCCCCCAGGTAGATGCCATTGAGCCACACCTGGGCGAAGTAGTCCACGCCGCGAAACTGCAGCCACCACTCGCTGCTGCCCTTTGCCGTTATGTCAAACGAGCGGCAGTACCAGACCACGCCGGCGTAGTCCTCTACCCCGCCCAGTTGCCAGTTGGCTGGTAGCTCCATCGTCGGCCAGCCGTCGGCGGCGGCCAGCATGGTCTCCGCCTCCCCGGTCGCCTGCGGGTCAAGCTGGTACTGCCATCGGCCATCGAGCGACAACGTCTTCTGCATTTGCCCCTCCTAAGAAAAACCCTTGCGAAGGTTCCGCAACCTTCGCAAGGGTATCAACTCTTGCCCCCTGCCTCTTGCCTCTTCCT
>VFZS01000968.1 GCA_016871095.1 Acidobacteriota bacterium | reverse complement strand
TTGAGGGAACCGGGACCTTCACCTCCGCCACCGTGTCCCGCTTCGCCCTGAACCGGCCTTTCCCGCACTTTGGCGGCCTCACCGAGGTTATGCGCAACGACGGCGCCATGTGGTTCAACTCCATGCAGGTCTCCTACCAGGCGCGCTTCCGCGGGCTGAACCTGCTGGCGACCTACACCCTGTCCAAGCATGTGGAGCAGTCCGGGGTCCTGGACACGCAGCGGAACATCCCCCAGCGAAGCCTCTATTTCACAGATGTGCCCCATCGCTTCACCCTGGCCAACGTCTGGGAGCTGCCCTTCGGCAAGGGCCGGAGGCTGCTGAACACCTCACACCGGCTCTGGTCACGGGTGGCCGGCGGCTGGCAGGCCACGCAGTTCATCACCCTGCAATCCGGCCGGCCGGCCAATCTGCCCGGCGGGGTGCGCTATCTGCGCGACGCCAGGATCACAGACGTTGACTGGGCGGCCCACAAGGTCCAGCTCCTGCGGCCCTGCATCGCCCGCCAGAACGAAGACGGGACCATCACCTTCCAGGCCTTCAGCGTGGCTTACGGTTGCGGGACCGACCTTTCCAGCTACAACTTCCTGGTGCTGACACAGTACGCGCCGCGGGAGACGCCGTCCCGCTCGAACAACATTCGCCTGCACCGGCTGGTGAATCTGGACCTGTCTCTCAGCAAGACCACGCCGGTCACCGAAAACACCAGCCTCCAGTTCCGCGCCGAGGCCTTTAACGCCAGCAACACCAACTGGGTCGGAATGCAGCAACCCGTCACCGACGTCAACAGCGCTGACTTCGGCGGCCTCATCCGGCGGGCGGCGTCGGCCTGGAACGCGAACTTCCCGCGGCACATTCAGTTCGCGGTGAAATTCATCTGGTAGCGGGCGAGGCGGCTGACGGCGGTATTGTTGACCGGCCCAAGAGGCTGACGAGCTTGACAAGCGCGGCAGCGAGGTGGCGGGCGTGTCCCTGGTGACCCGGCATCCGGGACATAATAGGGAAGCTGGGCGTTGTGCAGGGCCCCAGCACGAGTGACGGTCCGATGGGAACGCAGAACAAACCGCCCCTGCTCGCCGGCGGCGCCGGCGTGGCGCAGTACCTCAAGCGCGCGTTTCTGTACCGCTGGAACGTGCTGGTGTTCCTGGGCGGCGTGGCCGCGGCGGTGCTCAGCCCCTGGCCCGACGCCATGCTTCCGCTGGCCGTGGCCGGCGAGTTGGTCTACCTCAGCCACATGGTCTCGTCTCGCCGCTTCCGCCGGGCTGTGGATGCCCAGGTGTACGAGGAGAGCCGCCAGGCGGCCAGCCGCGCGCCGCGTACGCTTGCCGAGATCGTCACCGCGCTGCCCGAAGAGGCGCGGCGGCGCTTCCAGTTCCTGCGCGACCGCTGCCTGGAGATGCGCACCATCGCCCACGGAGTCCGCGGCCGGGCCGCCGCGCAGCTTCCGCCGGCCGACGATCTGGGCGCCTCGGCCCTGGACCGGCTGCTGTGGGTCTTCCTGCGGCTGCTGGTATCTCAGGAGGCCCTGCAAAGGTTCCTCCAGGGCACCGATCCCGCGCAGATCCGCGCGCGGCTCGACCAGGCCAGGGCCTTTCTCGAAGCCCGGCGGGGAGACGATGAGCGCATCATACGTTCGCTCGAGGATGGCATCGCCGCCCAGGAGATGCGCCTCGACAACTACCAGAAGGCCCAGAAGAACGCCGAGTTCGTGCGCGTCGAGCTGGACCGCATCGAGGCCAAGATCC
>VFZS01000967.1 GCA_016871095.1 Acidobacteriota bacterium | reverse complement strand
AGGACCTTCGGACCAACTACGCGCTCACCGCCCGGGAGTGGGTGCGCCGCCTTCAGCAGAACCGGGACGCCTGCCTGCGCCTGGTGGACGGCGAGACCTACAGGGTCTGGCTGCTGTACCTCTCCAACTTCATCCTGAACTTCGAGCAGGGCATCACGGGGATGTACGAGGTGCTGATGGCCAAAGGCCGCGGCTACGCCCCGACGATCTCCAGGAACCGCGCCGCGGTCTCGATGCCGCGATAGAAGTTGGGCAGGTGGAACTTCTCGTTGGGCGCGTGCAGATTGTCATCGGGCAAGCCAAAGCCCATCAGCACGCTGGGGATGCCGAGATTCTGCTGGAATACGCCCACGATGGGAATCGAGCCGCCCGAGCGCGTGAAGACGGTCTGCTGGCCGAACTTCTCGGTCAGGGCCTGGGCCGCCGCGCGGATGAAGGGATTGTCCGGGTCGGTCAGCGACGGCGCGCCCACGTGCAGGATCTTCACCTCGGCTCTCACGCTCTTGGGGCAGGCCTTGGCCACCGCGGTTTTGAATTGCTCGATGGCTTCATCGGGCTGCTGGTCGGCCACCAGGCGCATGCTGATCTTGGCCACCGCCCGGGCCGGGATGACGGTCTTGGCGCCCTCGCCGGTGAAGCCGCCGCGGATGCCGTGCACCTCGAGTGTGGGACGCGCCCACAGGCGCTCGAAGACCGTGTATCCGGGCTCGCCCACCAGCTTGCGGGCGCCCATTTCCTTGCGGTACTTCTTCTCATTAAACGGCAGGCGCTCCCAGGCCGCCTTCTCCTTGTCGCTGGGCGGGCGGATGCGGTCGGTGAAGCCGGGGATCTTGATGCGTCCCTGGCGGTCCTTTAGCCTGGAGAGGATCTCGGCGATGGCCTGGATAGGGTTGGGCGCGGCGCCGCCGTAGACGCCCGAGTGCAGGTCATGACCGGCGCCCTCGACGTGCAGCTCGCTATAGACGATGCCGCGCAGGCCCACGCAGATGGTGGGCAGCTCGGGCGCGAACATCTCGGTGTCGCACACCACCGCGGCGTCAGAGGCCAGCCGGGGCGGCTTCTGCTTGACGTAGTGGGTGATGTGTTCGCCGCCGGCCTCCTCCTCGCCCTCGACCAGGAACTTGACGTTGACCGGCAGATCGCCGCGGGTCTTCAGCAGCCCCTCCACGGCCTTGACCAGGATGAGGGTCTGCCCCTTGTCGTCGCAGGCGCCCCGCGCGTAGATGTTGTTGTCCCGGATGTCCGGCTCGAAGGGCGGCGACTTCCACTCCTCCAGCGGGTCGGCCGGTTGGACGTCGTAGTGCCCGTACAGCAGCAGCGTGGGCTTGCCCGGTGCGCCGAGCCACTCGGCGTACACCAGCGGGTTGCCGGGGCCTTCGATCAGCTCAGCCGAGGCGAGGCCGGCGCCCCGCAGTTGCTCCACCAGGAACTCTGCGGCGCGGCGGATATCCGGCTTGTGCTCGGGCAGGGTGCTGATGCTGGGAATGCGGAGGAACTCCTTGAGGGTCTCCAGGAAGGCGGTGCGGTTCTGCTCGTAGTAGCTCATACCCCTATTGTGCCATTGAGCGGGGCGGGTCTCGGGCTACAATAGTCCCCATGCAGTCAACACTCCACGGGATCGTTCCGGCTATCATCACGCCCTTCCGCGAGGACGAGCTGATCGACTACCAGGCCTGGCAGGAGCTGATCGACACGCTCGTCGCCGCCGGCGTGCACGGCCTGTTCATCATCGGCGGGCAGGGGGAGATCT
>VFZS01000966.1 GCA_016871095.1 Acidobacteriota bacterium | reverse complement strand
GTTCGCCTACGCCTTCGGACGGCACTCGGCCGCCGCGCTGGTGCACTTCGCTTTCCTGGTCAGCCTGCCCCTGGCCCTGCTCGCCTACGCGCGGCGCTTTGCGCTGCCGCCCGCGGCGGGGGTGACTGCGGCGCTGCTGGTGTACGTCAGCCCCGTGGTCGGCATAGACGGAATCTCGGCCTACATCGACGTGGCCCTGGCCTGCGTGCTCTTCGGCGTCTTTCACCTCCTGGAGATCTGGGACCGTGAGCGGCGTCCCGCCCTGCTCGTCTGCGTTGGGCTGCTGGCCGGCTTCGGTTATGCCGCCAAGTACACCGCCTTCCTGGCCGTGCCCTACGCGCTGGGCTTTGCCGCCTGGAGGCTGTGGCGCACCCGCCAGGCCGTGCTGCGCCCGATGGTGGTCATCAGCGCCTGCGCGCTCCTCATGATCGTCCCCTGGATGGCCAAGAACGCGCTGTGGCTCAACAATCCGTTCTCGCCGTTTCTCAACCGGTTCTTTCCGAATCCGTACATCCATGTCGGCTTCGAGGAAGAATACGTCCGGCAGATGCGGAACTACGGGGAATTGCCCAGCCGGTGGCAGATCCCGTATCAGCTCACCATCCGCGGCGATGCACTGTGCGGGCTGCTGGGGCCGGTCTTCCTGCTGGCGCCGCTGGCGTTGGTCTCGCTGCGCTCGCAACGTGGCCGCCGGCTGCTGGCCGCGGGCCTGCTGTTCGCGCTGCCTTACTCTGCCAACATCGGGACGCGCTTCCTGATCCCTTCGCTGCCCTTCCTGGCGCTGGCCATGGGCCTGGTGGTGGCCGCCTGGGAGAAGCTCGCCGCCGCGCTGGCGCTCCTGCACGCGGTTCTCTCCGTGCCGTGGGTCGTCCAGCAGTACTGCGGCGGCTGGGCCTGGCGCGTTCGGACCATCCCCGTGCGGCAGGCGCTGCGCCTCGAACCCGAGGAGAGCTTCCTGGCGCGCCGGTTGCCCGGCTACGTCATGGCGCGGTTGGTCGAGGACAACGTTCCTAAAGGCGGCAAAGTACTCACCTTCGGGCAGCTCCCTGAGGCCTACACCACGCGGGACATCCTGGTGCACTACCAGGCGGCCTTCAACAACGTGCTCGGAGATATCCTCTGGACTCCCCTGATCCCCGAGTTCCAGCCCACTTGGCGGCTGGCCTTCCGTTTCCCCGCTCAGCCCATACAGAGGATCCGCGTGGTTCAGACCGCCCGCGGACAGGACCCCTGGAGCATCACCGAAGTGCGCGCCCTCCTCGGCCAGCAGGAACTGGAACGCGCGCCGTGGTGGCGGCTGCGCGCGCGCCCCAATCCCACCGGCGTCCAACTGGCCTTCGACAACAGCCCGGTGACCCGCTGGCGCTCCTGGGAGCACATGCGGCCGGGCATGTTCGTCGAGGTGGATTTCGGACGTGAGGAAACGCTCGAAGCGATCCTGGTGGACTGCTCGCCGGACCAGCTCCAGGTACGCCTGCGGCTCGAAGTGCAGGACCGCTCGGGGCAGTGGCGCGTGCTGGTGGCGCAGCCGCAGGTCGGGGAGCTGCCCCCGTGGCTGGGTTTGCGGCGCGAGGCCACCCGGGAGCTGCGCGCCCAGGGTACCGGCTACCTGGTGGTGCTCGATAGCGACTTCGGCGCGCGCGACTTCCGCGACAACGCCCGCCTGTGGGGCCTGAAGCTGCTGGGCCGGCGCGGGCCCATGGCGCTGTACGAAATCCTGCCGTAGACGGCGCCGCCGGCGGGCCCCTCAG
>VFZS01000965.1 GCA_016871095.1 Acidobacteriota bacterium | reverse complement strand
AGCGTGGCGGCTGTCGACAGAATCCCCGAGCCGGCGCCGAGGTCCAACACCGCAGCTCCTGGCAGTAGACAGCGCTCCAGGCCCACCAGCGCCAACTGGGTCCCCGGATGCAGCCCGGTGCCGCAGGCGCGGCCGACTTCGTAATTCAGCCGGATGCGGCCGGGCGGTGTGGGCCCCTCGAACCAGGGCGGCGTCAGGTATAAGCGGGAGCCCAGCAGCGCGGGTTGCCAGAGGGATTGGGACTCTCTGACCCAGTCCACGTCTTCCTGGACCTCCCAGGTAGCGCCGGGCATGTCGAAAGGCTGCTCGAAGAAGGCCCGCAGGCAGCATCGGCCCTGGCGGAGATCCTGCTCGATGATGCCGCAGGTGTTGCGCTCCCACAGGGCGGCGATCAGCAGGTCGCGGTCTTGGCTGGCGCAGGGGATTCGGAGGACGTACACGGGGTCGGACGTTACCCCACTTTCGCCAGCACGTAGGGACCCTCGGGGATGACGGCGATTGCGGCGCCCGGCGGGAGGCCGACAAAGAGGGCATCCCGCGCGGCCTCGACGGAGGGGCATACCGTCCCCCACACGGTTGGGTGGTACTCCTCGGGCAGCCCCGGCACGTACCACAGCACCCGGGCCCTGCGGGTCACCAGGGCCAGCTTCTCCAGTTGCCACTGGTCCACGATGACCTCGGCGTTCTCGATGGCCCTGAGGAAGCCCTCGTCGGAGGGAAACTCCTTGAGCATGCGGCGGAACTCGGGCGCTCCGGCGCCCTCCGCGCAAGCCGCCGCCAGCAGGACCCTTCCGCCCGGCTTGAGGATGTGCGAGGCCGCGGTCACGCCCTTGATGGCCTGGTAGTAGGTCAGATCCAGCGGGTAGCCCGCTGAGGTGGTGATGACCGCGTCCACGGGTTCCGGCAGCAGATCCAGCATGACCTTTGAGACAAACTCGACCCCGCGGCGGTGCGCCGCCAGGGGATGCCCGGCGAAGACCCCGGCGACGCTGCGGTCCCGCGCCAGGGCCACGTCCACCATGAAATCGTGGCGGGCCATGGCGGCGATTTCCAGCATCTCAGCGTGGAGGGGGTTGTCCGCGATGGAGCCTTCAACGGCCCGGGGGTCCCGCATGAAGGCGGGGCTGTGGAGGACTTTGATGGTTTCCTGCGCAGCCAAACCCGGGACGATGAGCTTACGGCCGCCTGAGTAGCCCAGCATCAGGTGTGGCTCGATGAAGCCCAGGGTGATGTGCAGGTCGGCGGCCATGAAGCGCTCGTCGATATAGACCGGCGTGCCCGCCGCGGTCCGGCCCAGGTGGCGGTGCTCCGCCAGCTCGCGGGCGTTATGGTTGACGATCGAGTAGGCGGCTGCGATCTCGGGACCTACGATCTGCCGGATCTCCTCCGGCGTGGCGCCGCGATGCAGGCCGGTAGCGATGAAGATGGTGATGGCTTCGCGGGGGACGCCAGCGGCCTCCAGCCGCCGCAGCAGCGGGGGCAGCACCAGGCGGTTAGGCGCGGGGCGGGTTATGTCGCAGACCGATATGGCCGCGCTGCGCTTGCCGCGCGCCAGCTCCCGCAGCGGACGGCTTTCCATGGGCGCCTCAAGGGCCTGTTCCAGGGCAGAGGCCGCATCCGGCAGTGGGACCGCCGAGCGGGCCTCGAGGACGCGATAGCGGTAGCCCGCGGGGAGGTCGAGGCCCAGACCGGACCGGCCGAATGCCAGATCGACACGCATATGGGCAAAGTAGCACAGCGCGGGGCCATGAGGAGGGCCTGGGT
>VFZS01000964.1 GCA_016871095.1 Acidobacteriota bacterium | reverse complement strand
GCTGCTCTCCCGAATCCTCGGCC
The DNA here is from genome assembly GCA_016871095.1 of Acidobacteriota bacterium. Taxonomy (GTDB): domain Bacteria; phylum Acidobacteriota; class Terriglobia; order Bryobacterales; family Bryobacteraceae; genus VFZS01. The sequence goes on along the minus strand of VFZS01000964.1, from coordinate 1,755 downwards.
GCGATTGCCGGATCGTTGCCGAGACCTCGGGCATGTCGGCCGAGCTGCCGGTGGCGCGGTTCCCCCGGCCCGGTGACGGCGGCCGCCTGCTCAGCGTCGCCTCCAGCGGCCGCTCCTACCGGCTCATGGCTGGAGAACGGGACGGCTGGCGGATCCAGGTGGCCGTGGATCTGGAGCACGAGCAGGAGCTGCTGGCGGCCTACCGGCGCGGGCTGTGGCTGGTTCTGGCCGTGGGGCTGGCATTGTCGGTGCTGGTCGGCTATCGCATCACTCACCACGGCCTGCGCCCGCTCAAGGACATCGCGGCGGCCATCGAGCGCACCAGCTCGACGCGGCTGGCCGAGCGGCTCGAGGCGCGGGGGCTGCCCGCCGAGCTGTCCACCCTGGCCACCACCTTCAACGCCATGCTGGACCGTTTGGAGGAGGCCTTCAGCCGGCTGTCACAGTTCTCCTCAGACATCGCGCACGAGCTGCGCACGCCGGTGAACAACCTGCGGCTGGACGTCGAGGTAGCGCTCTCGCGCGAGCGCCCGGCCGAGGAATACCGCGAGGCGCTGGGGGCGCTGCTGGAGGAGTTCGTACGCCTGTCGCGGCTGATCGACAGCCTGCTGTTTCTGGCCCGCACCGAGAACCCGCAGACCCAGATCCAGCGCGAGGCCATTCGCGTGGACCACGAACTGGAGGCCATCCGCGAGTTCTACGAGGCGCCGGCCGGCGAGGCCGGAATCAAGCTCGAGGTGGACGCCCCGCGCGCCATCACCGCCCTGCTGGACCGCACCCTGTTCCAGCGTGCCGTGGGCAACCTGGTGGAGAACGCGCTCGCGCACACGCCGCCGGGCGGCTCCGTCACGCTGGGCGCCGATGAGCGCGACGGCGCGGTGCGGCTCGAGGTTGCCGACACCGGGGAAGGCATCCCGGCCTCCGAGCTGGCCCACGTGTTCGATCGCTTCCGCCGTGCCGACCCGTCGCGCTCCCGGCATTCCGGCGGCCTGGGCCTGGGATTGGCCATCGTCAAGAGCATCGCCGCGCTGCATGGCGGCGAAGCCACCGTGGCGAGCGAGGCAGGCCGGGGTACGCGGGTCGCGCTGGTGTTCCCCGCTGCGCGGCCGGCTGAAGCCGGCGCCACTGGCCAGATTACAGAAACGTAATCCCGGCGTCACATTCCCGTGCGGTGTGTCCGGCTACACTGCTGGCGATGCCGGGACTGCGCCTGCTTGGAGCGTTGCTGTGCCTGGCCGCGCTGAGCGGCTGCGTCCGCTACCGCCCCAAGCCCCTCGCGCCCGTGCGCGCCGAGAGGGACTACCGCGCCCGCACGCTGGAAGACGCCGGCCTGCGCGCCTACGCCACGGCCCACCTCGGTCCACAGGCGGTTTGGCCGCCTCCGTCGCTGGATCTGGCCTCCCTCAACCTGGTGGCCTGCTACTACCATCCCCATCTGGACGTGGCCCGCGCCCGAGTTCGCCTGGCCGAAGCCGGCCTCATCGCCGCCGGGGCGCGCCCGAATCCCTCGCTGACCGCGGGTGGCGGGTATTCCAATGCGCCGGAATCACCGGTGGTCTTTCGGTTCGAGCCGGGGCTGCTGATCGAGACGGCGCGCAAGCGCGAGCATCGCCTGCTCCAGGCGCGGAGCCTGCTGCAAGCCGCGAAGCTGGGGCTGGCCGAGGCGGCCTGGCAGGTGCGCAGCCGGGTGCGCCTGGCGCTGCTCGAGCGGGTCGTCGCCCTCCAGCGGCTGGAGACGCTGAAGGCCGAGGAGGA
>VFZS01000963.1 GCA_016871095.1 Acidobacteriota bacterium | reverse complement strand
TGGTCGAAGGCACTCCCCTGCTAAGGGAGCATCTGGGCAAAACCTGGATCGGAAGTTCGAATCTTCTCGTCTCCGCCAGAATTTCTGGACAAACCAGTCGCTGACTGGACGCAGAACCCCGCAAGACACCCGTCTGCGCGGGGTTTTTCGTTTCTAGCTGTTGAATAGCCCTTTGCCGTTTCTGCAAACGGTCAGATTCTGGGCTCCGGTCAATCAGGGAAGATAGATGGCGCGGAAGTCGTTGACATTGGTCCGCGTCGGGCCGGTGACGATCAGGCGATCAAGCGCGGCGAAGTAGCTGTAACCATCGTTGCGGGCCAGAAAGTCGGCGCTGGCGAGACGGCGCTCGGCCGCCCGTGCGGGCAGGTCAGGGCCAAACCAGGCACCGGCGTTGTCCTCGGTACCGTCGATGCCGTCGGTGTCGCAGGCGAGCGCCCAGGCACCGAGCTGGTCGGCATCCAGCACGCTGGCCAACGCCAGCAGAAACTCCGCAGCGCGGCCGCCACGGCCATCGCCGCGGACTGTCACGGTGGTTTCGCCGCCGGAGAGAATCACGCAGGGGCGCTGGACCGGTTCACCGTGCTGCGCGATCTGGCGGGCGATGGCGGCATGCATGTAGGCGATGTCGCGCGATTCGCCTTCGATGCTGTCGCCCAACACCAAGGGCGTCACGCCATGCTCGCGCGCATAGCTTGCCGCCGCCTGCAACGCCTGCTGCGCCGTGGCGATGACCTGGGTTTCGCCGTTCGCCAGACGCGGATCGCCGGGCTTGGGGGTTTCGCACGCGGGCGATTCCAGACGAGCACGGACGGGCGCCGGCACTTCGATGCGATATTTGTTGAGAATGGCCAGCGCCTGTTCGCGCGTGGTCGGATCGGCCACGGTGGGGCCAGAGGCGATGACGGAGACATCGTCGCCGGGGATATCGGAAATGCTGAGCGTGACGACGCGGGCTGGCGCGCAGGCCAGTGCCAGCCGTCCGCCCTTGATCGCCGAGAGATGCTTGCGCACGCAGTTCATCTCGTGGATGTTGGCGCCGCTCTTGAGCAGCGCGCGGTTGACCGCCTGCTTGTCGGCGAGCGTGAGGCCGGGCGCCGGCAGGGCCAGCAACGCCGAGCCGCCGCCGGAGATCAGGCACAGCACGAGGTCGTCAGCCGTCAGCCCTTTGACGAGCTCGAACATCGCGGCGGCCGCCTGCTCGCCCGCCGCATCGGGCACTGGATGCGCCGCTTCGACAACCTCAATGCGCGCGGTGGGCGCGCCGTGATCATAGCGGGTGACGACCCTGCCGGAGAGCGGCTTGTCCGCCGGCCAGTGTGCCTCGACCGCCGCCGCCATCGCAGCCGCCGCCTTGCCGGCGCCGATCACGACTGTCCGTCCCTTGGGCGGCGCGGGCAGATGCGGCGGCACGCAGATCGCCGGGCTGACCGCCGCCACGGCGGTGTCGAACAGACCCCGCAGGAAGGCTTGCGGATCGGGGGTGGCGGTGCCCACAGGCTTACTCCGCCTGGGCGACTTCGTGGTTGGCCATCAGCTCCAGGGCCCGCACCATGGCCGAGTGGTCCCAGCCGCTGCCGCCGTGCGCCGCGCAGGCATTGAACAGCTCCTGCGCCGTGGCGGTGTTGGGTAGCGAAAGGCCCATGGCACGGGCACCGGAGAGGGCCAGATTGAGGTCCTTCTGATGCAGTTCGATGCGGAAGCCGGGGTTGAAGGTGCGCTTGACCATGCGCTCGCCATGCACCTCGAGAATGCGCGAATTGGCGAAGCCGCCCATCAGCGCCTG
>VFZS01000962.1 GCA_016871095.1 Acidobacteriota bacterium | reverse complement strand
TCTGGCGTTTCTGCTCCTCATCGGCATCCACGTGCCGCTCTATGACAATCCGGCTCGCCTGCGCGTAGCTGAGAGGGTTGCCTTCAAGGGCGGCAGAGGCGTGGGCGCTGCGTACCAGCGCCTCGCGGCGGAAGTTGGCGAGCCATTCCCGCGGCAGGTGGAGCTGGTGGATAAGCTCCTTGCTCGCCGTTGCCCGCGTGATGTTGTTCAGGATGCGTTCAGTTACCTGGTAGTTCGGGCGGAAGAGCCCTCTGGCCCTGTTGAACACAGACGTACCCCCTCCGGCAATTCTATGACCGTCGAGGGGCATAGTCAATGGCGGGCGCGTTTTTAACAGAATGTTGTTGTCCAGGGATTCTGTCACTCTAACTGGTCAGCGATTGTGTCACCTCCGTGTTATTCCTGGTTGGGCGATGGACCCAGCGTCGCCAGGGATGATCGATCTCCGGTGCACGCAGAGGTCTTCCCAACAAGTGCGGCGCCTTGATGGCGGCGCTACGCCGTACCGCTGTGGCTTCCAGCGGTGCCGGCGTGGTTTCGAGTCGCTGTCCGTGGTAGTAGATACTCACCTGCCCGTCCAGGTGCTCGCGTACCTCGACCTCGAGCCGTGCGTAGCTGGAACGTCCGTGGCAGGGTAGCACCTGAAACCGCTGGTTCTCATGCCGCACCACGTTGTCGGTACCCACCACACGCCGGTGCTTGAAGCAGAAGTAGTCCTGGTACCGAAAGTCCGGCGCGGGCCGACGCCACGCCACCTCAGAACATGCCGCCGGCACGGCGAAGCGACGGTTGTATCCCGCCACAAAGCCTGCCAGCACCTGGTTGGCCTCCCCCAGGCGGCAAGCCCCGGCCAGCCGCAGCTCCGCTACCAGCCGGCCCTGGAACGTGCCCCACAGCCGCTCGATGCGGCCCCGCGCCTGAGGAGACCGACTGATCACCGATTCGATGTCCAGCTCCTTGAGGACCCGTCCGAACTGCGTGGGCGCCGGATGCTCCCGCCATGGCGCCACGGCAATCCCCGGCGTCTCCTCGGCCGGCCGGGGGAGAGTGGCCACGAACACCCCACAGCGGTCGTGGTAGACGGCCAGCGGCATTCCCTGCCGCCGCACGATCCCCTCCAGCAAGCGCAGGTACCCACGGCTGTCTTCCTGCTCCCGAAACAGGGCATAGGGCACCTTGCCCGTGGCATCATCCACCGCCCCAATGAGCGTCAGCCATGGCCCCCGGCCCTCAAGCCAGTCATGATGGCTGCCGTCGACCTGGAGCAGCATCCCTTCCCGTGGGAAACGGTCCCGCCGCCGGCGGTGGCGGGGCGCCCGCCGCTTCCGCGGCCGCTCGAGACCAGCGGCGACCACGATCCGCCGTACCGATGACCGCGACACGACCAGACCCTCGCGCTCTGCCAGGAGGTCCGTCAGGTGGCACAGGTTCAACCCGGCGTATTTACCCGCGGCCAGTCCCTTCACCTGACCACGCACCGCCGCCGTGATGGCATTGGGTGGCGACCGGCCCCGGTTACCATGGGCTATTCCAGCAGGACCTCTCTCCCGCCATGCCGCCAGCCAGCGCCGCACTTGCCGGACACTCCGCCCGGCCAGCACCGCGGCCTCCGTAACCACCATCTGCCCCCGCTCCACCTCCCCCAAGAGCATCAGCCGTTTCTGTTCCCGAGGACTCAATGTCACACCTTCCATGGAGTGACATTTTCCCTGAACAGTTAATCAGTGACATAATCCTAGACCAATAACACACGCAGGGCCGGGGGCAATTGCTTTCTGGTATA
>VFZS01000961.1 GCA_016871095.1 Acidobacteriota bacterium | reverse complement strand
ATACCATAGCCCCCCAAGCCCATCCCATAGCCCCCCATGCCCATGCCCATCCCATAGCCCCCCATGCCCATGTAGCCCAGGCCCATCATGCCGAAGTAGAGCTGCATGATGGCCATGGCCATGGTTTCGGCGCGGCCGTACTTGACCCGGTAGACGTAATTGTCGATGGCGCCGGCAGACGAGCTGACCGCGACGTCGAGTTTCTTGAGCCAGGTCTCGACCTGCGTGAAGACGCCGGGGTTGGGTGCGATGGCCACCAGGGTGTTGATGCGGTCGATAGGCAGAAGGCGGACCGAGCTGCTCTTGTCAGCCAGAGTGACGGCCTTGAGCACCGCCTCCAGCTCCTTGGCCAGATCCGAGGGGCGGCTGTTGGTGACCTCGAACAGGCGCACGCGCTGCCCGGCCAGCGTGTCGCTGTCGAATAGCGCGACCAGCTCCATCGTGCGCTTCATGTTGCGCGCGTTGTCGAGGATGATCAGCAGGTTGGCCGGGTCGTAGGCGATGGTCTTGGCGCCTTCGCCCAGAAAGGGCTCCAGCAGCTTGGAGAGCTCGGTCACCGTCGCATACTTCAGGAAGATGAGGTTCAACACCGTGCGCTCATCCTCCGGGAACGTCTTGGGGTCGATCTGAGGACTCAACGGTAGCCGCGAGACCTGGGCCGCGGGCACGATGCGATAGATCTCGCCCACCTGCACCATGGCCGCGCCGTTGATGCGCAGTATGGTCTCCAGCAGCGCCCGCGCCTCCACCCGCTTGATCTCGCCGTAGGTGCTGATGGTGACCCCGCCCTTGACTGCGGGATCCAGGATGTAGTTGATCTTCAGGCGGCGCGCCAGGATGTCGATGACGTCCACCAGGGAGGCGTTCGCGAGGTTGAACACAAAATCGCCGGACGCGGTTTCGGCGACGGCCGCGGCAGCGGGCTTGGCGGCCTCCGGCTTGGGTGTCTCGGTCGGGGGCGGCTGCGCCGGTGGCTGTTCAGTGGGCCGGGGTCCGAAGCCTGGAGGCAGCACCACCCGGGGCGGCTGATGCTGCTGGGCGGCCAGAGCCCCAGCCAGCGTCAGCGTGGCCAGAAGCCGGTACGGTAGTGATCGCGTCATGGCACACGCTCCTTCGACGGGGACTTGGCCGGCTCGGCCTTCGGACGGTCGCGCTCCCAGACCCTCCGCTCGAGGTCGGTCAATTCGGTCTTCTTGCGGGTCCAGCGATGCTTGCCAAACGGGGAGGGCCGCTCGAAACGCACGCTGTCCCCCTCTTCCACCCCGGTCATCCCCGGCGGGATCTCCTCGGGCGGCTGGGTTTCCGGAGGCTGCTCAGGGAAGCGCACCACGCCGAAGGGAGTCTTCCGGTAGATCCAGTTCTTGCCCTGGTCGTCAGTGTAGCGCCAGGTGTACGGCTCGATCTGCTTCGCCTCCTTGGGGATGACCGTCGGCGACGCTGGCGCCGCCGGCTCGGCCTGCGCTTTCTTCTGCTCGGCGGCCACCGCCAGCAGCGGAACCACTACCAGCAGGACCACGTACCTTGTTACTCTCATGGCGAAAAACTCCCTTGAACCCCTTACTGGACCGGCTCCCACCGGCACACCCGGCCGAAGGGAGTGGTGCTGACGACTTTGCGGAAACCCTCGACTACCGTGCCCGGGGGCATGCTGTCGCCCGGCTGGCAAGTGCGCACTCCGCTAACCGCTTCCCCTGGACCCAGAGGCCGCTCCTGTACGATCTGGATCGCGGATGGCTGGGGAGGAGCCGGAGTCGCGGTGTGGGCGGCGTCCGTGCCGCCGCGGTCCCCG
>VFZS01000960.1 GCA_016871095.1 Acidobacteriota bacterium | reverse complement strand
TTCTCGGCCACGAGAGTGATCGGGTCGGTCTTGGCCACCAGCAGCTCGGGGCCGCCCACGTCGATCACCGCGGCGTCCTCGCCCAGAGCCGGCCCCAGCACTACCGCGCGATCCCAGTTTTCGAGCCTGCCCAGCAGCCCGCGCAGCAGCTCCGGCGGCAGCTTCCCGGCGGGCAGTGCGTCTCTCACTGGCATGCCCTGTAGGGTATTCGAGAACCGCGGGGGCGTCAAGGCCTTCAGGCTTTCAAGTACGGCTTGCACCCCTCCCACTGATACTCGATCTCCGCGATGGCTTCGTGCGTCAGCGTGAAGGTGCGCTGGCGCGAGATCCGGGTCTTGAACACCCCGCGCTTCGTCATGATGTACTGGCGGGTGCCGCCCACGTGATTCTCGCAGCTGAGCATCAGCAGCAGTTTGCTGAAGATCTCCCGCGCCTTGTCCATTTGGCCGGCCTGGTACGCGTCCCACACCTGGACGTACAGGTCGGCGTAGGGAGAACCGGGCATGGTGCCATCCATTCCGAGGCGCCACTCGTACATCATTCCCCGCCCGCCGCCTCCGCTGAAGATGGCCTTAACTGGCGGCCGATGCCTGTCCAGTTCGATCATCCGGTCCACGATCGGAGGCCACTCCTCCTTGACGTAGGAGAGATGAGGAAACTTCCGGGCGAGCTCGACCAGGAACGCAATCTTCGGCTCCAGCCCCCGCGCTCCCCCGGTGGTCTGAATGAAGACGGGCCGCTGGGTGGCGCGCGCGATTGCCCGGTAGTAGTCCTGGTAGTCATCAAGGCTCCTGGCTTGCTGTGGCGGTATGGCGATGAGGGCGTCCGGTTGCAGCTTCTCCGCATGGCGCGTGTACTCCAGGGCCGCGTCCCGGTCTTCTCCCTGGACGCCGAGGACCAGCGCGGATTTCTTTCCGCGGTGGGCCTCGGCAACCACCTCCATGCCGCGCCAACGCTCCTCCTTCGTGAGCCGGTCGTACTCGCTCGCGAGTTGCGGCCAGACCATGCCGTGCACGCCGCAACGGTCCAGGAAGCCGACCTCTCTGGCGAGGTCTTCGTAATCGACCGCCTTGGACTCGGTGAAGGGAGTGGCGAGTATCGGAAAGATGCCCCGGAGGGGTTTCTTCCCTGCTGCTGGAACCGGGGCGGCCGGCGCGAATGCCGCCGAACCGAGTCCACCGATCAGACGTCTGCGAGTGATCTGAGTTGTCATAGCGTCACCTCGGAAGCGAGCTCACTGCACCTCCTCCCAGGTACGGGACCGCGCCGCGCTCAAGTACGCCGGGAACTCGCCCGCCAGGATGGCCCGGCGCATTCCGCGCATCACGTCGAAGTAGCGCTGGAGGTTGTGCAGCGTGGCCAGCGTCGAGTACAGCATCTCGCCCGCCAGGAACAGGTGCCGCAGGTAAGCCCGCGAGAACTCCCGGCAGGTGTAGCAGGAGCAGGTTTCGTCGATGGGGCGGGGGTCGTCCTTGTAACACGCCTGCTTGATTATCAGCTTGCCCTGGGTGGTGAACAGGCACCCGTTGCGGGCATTACGCGAAGGCAGCACGCAGTCCATCATGTCCACGCCGCGGGCCACGTACTCGGGCAGCTCTTCGGGCCGGCCCACACCCATGACATAGCGCGGGCGGTCCGCTGGCAGCAGTGGGGCAGTCACCTCCACCATCTCCAGGCTGGACGCGCGCGGCTCACCCACCGACAGCCCGCCGATGGCGTAACCCTCCGCCTCCAACTCGAGCAGCTCCGCCGCGCACTCGCGCCGCAGGTCCGCATAGACGGAGCCTTGCAC
>VFZS01000959.1 GCA_016871095.1 Acidobacteriota bacterium | reverse complement strand
AACAGATCCTAACTGCGGATGCCCACCCCGCCCAAGCCGCGCACCCCGTCGATCTTGGTCAGCAGGTCGCGCACCACCGGGTCCGGGGTGGAGGGCAACCCGGCGGCGCCGGCGATCTGGTAAAGGTTGGCGGTGCGCGTCACACCGTCTGTGGCCCGGTAGCGGAAGACCCCGCCCAGGGCCTCCTGGGTGAAGATGAGCCGCTCGCGGTTCTGCGACTGTGGCAGGCGGAACTCGTCGAAGACCCCGAAAATGAACAGCTTGTTCTTGATGATGGGTCCGCCCAGCTTGCCACCCCACTGGTTCAGCTTCAGCTCCGGCCGGGGCAGGCCGTTGACGTTATTGAACCAGGTGTTGGAGTTGAGCCAGGTATTGCGCAAGTATTCGAACACGCCGCCGTGCCACTCGTTGGTCCCGCGCCTGGTGACGAACTTGATCTGGACGGCGCCCTCACCGGCGCTCTCGGCGCCGGCCACGGCGGTGGACACGGTGAACTCATCCACGGCGTCGATGCGCGGCCGGATGTAGGTGAAGAACCCGCCGCCGTAAGCGCTCTTGAGCAGGTTGTCCTGGGTGTTGACGCCGTCCATGGTGATGTTGATGGAGCCTTTGGGCAGGGCGTTAAAGCTGCCTGCCCGGGGCGCGCCGCCGCTGGTGAAACCGGGCATCAGCATGGCCAGGTCCAGCGCGTCGCGGGAGGTGAACGGCAGGTCGGTGATCTGCCGTCCGGTAATCGTGGTGCCGATGGTGCTGGTGGCCGTAATCACCGCGGTGGCTTCGGCCTGCACCTGTACCGACTCGGTAGTGGCGCCGACCTCCAGGCTGACGTTAGCCGTGGCCGGGGTTCCCACGTCCACCTTGACCTTGTGGATGACGGCTTGGCGGAACCCGGGAGCGCTCACCTCGACGCGGTAGAAACCCGCCGGCAAGGCGGCCTGGAAATAGGTTCCGGCTTCACTGGCTTTTAGGTTGTAGGTTGCGCCGGTGGCCTCACTGACGATCTTGACCGCCGCGCCCGGAACCAGGGCCCCGGTCTGGTCGGTGACGGCGCCACTCAGCGACCCGGTGACAATGACTTGCGCGGTGAGCAGGCCCGCGGCCAGGCCCACCACGAGGAACAGCAGGCGAGTAGACAGGTGCCTCACAAAAACCCCCTAACCCTTTGATCTGCCCAACACACCGTGCGTACGGGTTCAGAGGCGCCTCCGCCTCCTGCCCCGTATCGGGAACGAGTGTACTACGTACCCATTTCAGAGGTCAAGGGGATTTCCGCCACGTCCTCCGCCAGTTTGCGCGCGCAAGCGGAACAGGCATTCCTGCCCGTGGCTCGATACAGCAGGAACAGGCCTGGAGGCCTATTCCCCGATGCCGAACAGGGGCCAGTACTGGGGGGGCAGGCGGGTGGGGCGCATGGCCCGGTTGCAGAAGACGTGCCGGGTCTCGGCGGAGACCAGCAGGCGGCTGTCCGAGGCGCGGCGGACTTCATAAGCGAAGCGCACCAGGCGGGGATGCGCCTCCTGGATGCGGACGTCGATGAGGACTTCGTCGTCGAAGCGGGTGGGGTGGACGTAGCGGCAATGGGTCTCGACCACCACCATCAGGATGCCGTCCTCGCGCTCCATGCGCCCGTAGTCGAAGCCCGCGGCCCGGCAGTAGTCCACGCGAGCCATCTCCAGCCACACCAGGTAGACGGAGTGGTGAATTACGCCCATCTGGTCGGTCTCGGCGTAACGGGCGCGCAGGCGCGCCTGGCAGGAAACCATAGGGGTACATTGTACCTGAACGGAACGCCG
>VFZS01000958.1 GCA_016871095.1 Acidobacteriota bacterium | reverse complement strand
CGGAGTGCGTACGGTGGCCCTTGACCAGATCGCCGAGGCCGCCGAGGTGCTGGCTGCCTGCCGCAAGCTGGGGCTGCGCTTGATGCTGCTGAGCGGCGATCGCACGGCGGCCGTCGAGGAAGCCGCGCGGCGCCTGGACATCGCTGAGTATGCCGGCGAGCTGCTGCCGGAAGACAAAGTGGCGCGCATCCGCGCCACCCAGGCCCAGGGACAGCGTGTCGCCATGGTCGGCGACGGCCTCAACGACGCTCTGGCGCTGGCCGCAGCAGACGTGGGTATAGCGGTTTCGAGCGGCGTCGAAGTCACCCGCGAGGTGGCGCAAGTCGCTTTCCTGGAGGGCGGGGTGTGGAAGCTGCCGCGCCTTTTCGAGCTGGCGCGCCGCGCTCGTCGGATCGCCATTCAGAACCTGGCCTGGGCCTTTGGGTATAACGCGGTGGCACTGGCGCTGGCCTCAGCCGGCCTGCTGCGACCCATCTGGGCCGCGCTGATCATGCTGGCGAGCAGCGTGGTGGTGATTGCGAACGCGCTGCGGGTGAGGAAGTAGACACGCCCGGACGAACGGCGGAACCGAGGTGGGCCTGCTCCGCAGCGGAGAGTGTATGATTGACAAGGTGGAAATCCCATGACAAATCGATCTTTCAAACTCGTACTTCCCGTGCTGGCGCTCACGACGGCGCTGGGTCCCGGCGCCACGCCGGCGCGCGCCTGGGGAGGCAAAGGCCACCAGATGCAGGCGCGGGCCGCTCTCCGCGCTCTGCCGGCTGAAATGCCGGCCTTCTTTCGCGGCGCGGTCGAGGAGATGGCGTACCTGATCAGCGAGCCGGACCGCTGGCGCACCAGCGAGCAGCCGGCGCTAACTGAGACGGCGGGGGCGAGTCACAGCGTCAAATGGGAGGTCGTGCCGCGCCCCCTGCCGGCGAACCGCCATCTGTACCTCATCGAGCTGGTAAAGCAGGGCAAGCTGGATCCTCCCCGCATGGTGCGGGATTACGGAACCGCGGCTTACGCGTTTCAGGAGTGGGCGGAGATGCTGACGGCCGCCTTCCGGCGCTGGCGGAGTATGCCGGAATCGAGCGAGGCGGAGCGAGCCGTCAAGCGCCAGCTCGAACAGAGCATTCTGTTCATGGCGGGTGTAGCCGGGCACTGGGCCACCGACGTCACGAACCCGATGCACGCCTCCGTGCACGGTTCCGGTTGGCACAGCAGCGTGCCGAACCCGAACGGCTTCGAAGGCAAGGGCCTCCATGGGAGGTTCGAGTCGCAGTTTGTCGATCGAGCCATCTCCCTCGATGACGTGGCCGCGCTGGTGGATGACCAGCCGCGCCTGCTGGGCGAGTGGCTGCGCGAAGTCGAGAAGGTGATCGCGGCAAGCAACTCCCACATCGAGCAGATCTACATCTGGGACCAAAAGACTCCTTTCGGAGGAGGGGAGGAACCGGCTGCCGCCGCCACCTTCACCGCCGCCCGGCTGGCTGAAGGCGCCCGTTTCGCGCGGGACCTCTGGTACACCGCCTGGAGGCGCTCGGCGGATCCGCTGCCATAGCGGCGGGGCATCATCGTTGCGCACCTGAGCTTCACCGAGGTGCTCGCAATTCAGGACTGTCCCGCCAACCGGGCTGGTTTCGACGCCATTGGCGAACCCGGGGTGTAACGCCCACGGCCACCAGTCGCGTGGTAGGCTGTTGAGTTCCGGAGAATTCCTATGCCCTCGCAACCACAAGAGACTGTCTATCGCGCCCTGGATGCGTTCCGCATCGAGCTGCCCTCGTGGGGCTTCGCCAACACCGGCACGCGGTTCGGCAAGTTCATCC
>VFZS01000957.1 GCA_016871095.1 Acidobacteriota bacterium | reverse complement strand
TCGACATCGCGGAGCGAGAGCGAATACCGCAGATACCAACGGACCGCACACAGAATGAACACGGGCTCGGTCTGCCGCCCCTTGAAGATCGCCGGTCGAGCTGCCTTCTCCACGATCTCTCCAGCCTGCCAGCAGGCTCCTCCGAGCGTTGCAACACATCCTCACTGGATGGGCTCAGGTGGACTACCGGCGTGGGGAGACCATGGAGGACGCCGCGGTCAACCTGGAGTACGACCTCTACTACCTCAAGCACCTGTCGCCCGCTCTGGACGGGTACATTGTCTTTCAGACCCTGAGGAAGCTGCTGCGCCGCAGCGAGGTGGAGTTACCCCGCGGCGCGGCGGAATAGGCTTCTTGCTGGCCGCGATTCGCTACTGCGCGGACTTGCGCCGCCAGGTGTAGGTGGGGAAATCGAAGTCGTAGGCCTTGCGCTCCGGCCGGGGCGGGGCGGAGCGGGCGGGCAGCCAGCGCGCCAAGTCGCGTTTCAGTCCGGCGTGCCGGGGCAGGCCGGCCAAGTTGCGGAACTCGTGGGGATCGGCCCTGCGATCGTAGAGTTCCTCGCCGCCGTCCCGGTAGCGGATGTAGCGCCATGGCCGGGTGCACACGGCGTGGTTCCCCGGCAGGTAGGTGACGACCGCCGGCGGACGCGTGGCGCCCGGATCGCGCAACAAGGGCCGCAGCGAGAGGCCCTCCAGTTCGGGTTTGGCCGGCAGGCCGCATAGTTCCAGCAGGGTGGGATACAGATCCAGCAGGCTGACCGGCTGCGTGCGCCCTCGTCCGGCGGCGCGCGCGCCAGCGTAGCGGATGATCAGCGGAACGTGCGTCGAGCGCTGCCACAGCGTGGACTTGTGCCAGTGCCGCTTCTCTCCCAGGTGCCAGCCGTTGTCGGACCAGAAGACCAGGATGGTATCGGCCGCGTGCGGGCTGCGGTCCAGGGCGGCCACCAGCCGGCCCACCATGGCGTCGGCGAAGGAGATGGAGGCCAGGTAGGCGCGCACGGCTTCCTTCCACTTGCCCTCCCGCAGGATGCGCTCGTGCTCGTCGCGCCGGGAGGAAGCCAGTTGCCGGCCCACCTCCGGGAGGTCCTCGAGATCGTCCTCGCGGACGGGCGGCAGCTTCACCCGGTTCTCGGGGTAGAGGTCGAAGTAGTCTTGCGGCGCGAACAGCGGAATGTGTGGATGCCACAGGCCGACGGCGGCGAAGAACGGCTTGTCCAGCCGGCGTGCCAGGAACTTCTCGGCCCACTCCACGGCGGCCATGTCGCCGTACTCGCGCTCGCGTATCGGCAACACGCCCCAGTCGAACTCGCCCGGGAAGTCCTTCAGGCCGTTGAAGGGATGACCCGGCGGCGCGGGGATCTTCTTGACCCAGGGATACCACTCCGTGCGCCGGTACCAGGGGTCGTCGAAGACCTGAAGCTGAAACTCGTCCCACTGGTCCGGCGGGTTAAAGCCGGCGACGTGGTGAAACACTTTCCCGGCGCCCGCCACGTAGTAGCCGTGCTGGCGGAAGTACTCGGGCATGGTGCGGACACCCGGCAGCGCCGGGCGCCACCAGTGCTCGTTGTTGTAGATGCCGGTGGTGTCCGCGCTGAGTCCGGTCAACAGCGCGGTGCGCGAGGGATTGCACAGCGGCGAGGCGCAGTGGGCGTCACTGAACAGCACGCCGCGGCGCGCCAGCCGGTCGATGTGCGGCGTGCGCACGCCCGGGTAGCCGCCGAGGCAGCCGACCCAGTCGTTCATGTCATCCACCGAGATCATCAACACGTTCGGCCGCCGCGCGGCGCCCGCCGCCAGGGTCGAAGCGGAAACCGTCAGGAAGTC
>VFZS01000956.1 GCA_016871095.1 Acidobacteriota bacterium | reverse complement strand
GGACAGCCGTACCAAGTGGTGCAGCCGGGACAGCCGTACCAAGTGGTGCAGCCGGGACAGCCGTACCAAGTGGTGCAGCCGGGGCAGCCGTACCCACAGCCGTACCAGCCCTATCCCGTGACGCCCCCGGTGCAGACTGGGACCCAGCCATTCCAGCCACAGAGCCCGGTGCGGATCGCGCCGGGCCAGCCGCCACCGGGATTCATCCAGGGCCTGCTTTCGCCAGGGCGTCCCGGGGCCTTCTCCCCCAACGTGCCTCAGCAGGGGCTGCCGGCGAGTTCACAGACCGGGGGGCAGTCCCCGATGCCATACCAGTATCCGCCGGGGACGGTTCCGTCTGTCCCCGCTCAGCCGGCGGGCGGCGGGGCCACCAACCCCGCCCTCGAAATGATTCGCAAGATCCTCACTACGCCGCGGCCGGGAGGTCTGGGAGAGGCGCAGGTCCAGCAGACCTTCACCTTCGGAGCGGGCATCGCGGGCGTGGCCAGCAAGGCCGAGGCTCCCAGCATCATCATCTACAACGAGCGGGACCGGTACAACGAGTGGGAGTTCATCTACGACCTGAGGAAGGACCGGATGATGGTTGGTCCCGCCGGGACGATCGGCGGACAGCCGGGGATGATGCTCCAGCCGCCCCCGGGCTCCTCGACCACCATGACGCCGCCGCAGTCGCCGGCCCCGCCGCCCGTCGGGCCGGGCGGGCGCGGGCGTTGATACAATAGCGCGGGTGAGACCCTTCCGGCTGTGTGTGAGCCTGGCGTTCGGGTTGTCCCTGACGGGCGCGGAGCGGCCACGGGTGCGAGACATCGGCCTCCAGGTGGGCACTCTGCCGCCGGGGCCGCTGAACGCGATCACCGATGTGGCGGGTGTCGCGGTGGGACATGCGACGCTCATCCGCGGCGAGGACGTGCGGACCGGCGTCACCGCCATCCTGCCGCACGCCGGGAATCTCTTTCGGGAGAAAGTGCCCGGCGCGGTTTTCATCGGCAATGCCTTCGGCAAGCTGATGGGCTCGACGCAGGTGAATGAGTTGGGCGAGATCGAGACGCCCGTCCTGCTGACCTCCACTCTGAATGTTCCGCGGGCGGCCGACGCGCTGCTGGACTACATGCTGGGTTTGCCGGAGAACGCCGGTGTGCGGTCGGTCAACCCGGTGGTGGCGGAGACCAACGACGGCACGCTGAATGACATCCGGGGCCGGCACGTGGGGCGGGACGAGGTGTTCGCGGCCATACGCAACGCTCGGGGCGGCGTGGTCGAAGAAGGCGCGGTGGGCGCCGGGACCGGCACCATCGCCTTCGGCTTCAAGGGCGGCATTGGGACGGCGTCGCGGCGGCTGCCCGAGGCGCAGGGCGGCTACACCGTGGGCGCGCTGGTGCAGTCGAACTACGGCGGCGACCTGACGATCGCCGGTGTGCCGGCGGGGCGAGAGTTGAGGGCCGCGCGGGAGGGCGCGGCCGACGGGTCGGTTATTGTGGTTATCGCCACGGATGCGCCCGTGGATCACCGCAACCTGCACCGCATGGGCGCCCGCGCCATGCTGGGGCTGGCGCGCACCGGTTCGGCTGGCTCGAACGGCAGCGGCGATTATGCCATTGCGTTCTCGACCGCGCCGGAGCTGCGCATCCGCTCCGGCGCGGCTGTGCGCGAGGTGAAGCTGCTGGCGAACGACGCCATGTCGCCGTTGTTCCTGGCGGTGATCGAGGCCACCGAGGAGGCGGTCTACAACTCCCTGTTCCGTGCCCGGACCATGACCGGCAAGGGGCGCACCATCGAGGCGCTGCCGCTGGAGAAGATCCTCGAGATCCTGCGGCGGCAGGGGCGG
>VFZS01000955.1 GCA_016871095.1 Acidobacteriota bacterium | reverse complement strand
GGCGATCGAGGTGGCGCCCGCGGGGGCTCGCAAGGACGAGAAGCGGCAGCCGTGGGTGCGGCGGGCGGTGGAGGAGCGGGCGGTTTACGTGGTAGAACCCGCCGGAGGACCGCTCCGGGCCGAGATAGCGTTGCGGGTGCGGTAGGAATGTCCTAGTTGGGACGGTCTCTTTCGAGGGCGCTCAGGATGGCGCGGCGAAGCGCCAGGGAATCCATTTCGCCCTGGACCTTGTAAAGGATTGCTCCGCCAGGGGCCAGCAGCACGGTGTAGGGTAGCGCGGCGTTCCACTGGGGATCGAAGGCTTCCATGAGCTTGTACTTGTCGGTGTCGCCGAACAGGAGGTTGCGGTTGGAAGCCTGGTGCCTCTGGAGAAAGGTGAGGACTTCCTTCTTCTCGTCGGGGAAGTTGGCGGAGACGGCCACCAACTCGAAGGGGCGGCCGCGGTACATGCGGTTGATGGTCACCAGCTCGGGGAACTCGGTGATGCAGGGACCGCACCAGGTGGCCCAGAAGTTGACCAGGCGGAGCTTGCCGGAGTCGTTCTTGCGGAGCGCGCGCAGGGCGTCCGCACCGGCCAATTCGAGGGTGACCGGCTCGGCGGCGAGCTTGTCCATGAACTTCTTGACGGAATCGACTTTGTCGGACCACTTGATGGAGCAGCCGAAAGCGCGGGTCTGGGGGGCGGGGAGGTCGCGGCCGGCCAGGAGGGCGTCGAGGGCGTTGCGCAGGTCGCGGGACTTGACCAGGGACTCGCGCTCGTTGTCATCGATGTGTCCGAGGTAGCGGAGCTTGCGGTCCGAGTCGAAGACGAAGGCATGGGGAGTGGCGGTGGGGCCGTAGGCGCGGGAGATGCCGGTCAAATCGCCTTCGTAGAGGTAGGGGAAGTTGAACTGGCTGTGCCTGGCGCGGGTCTTCATTTCCTCGAAGGAATCGCCCAGGTCGGTATAGCCCAGCTCGTCCAAGCGCACCGCGTCGGGGGCGTTGGGGGAGATGGCCACCAGGGCCACGCCCTTGTCCCTGTAGTCCCGGACCAGTTGGATGAGGCGTTGCTCATAGGCCCGGGCGGTGGGGCAGTGGTTGGTGGTGAACACGATGACCAGGAGCTTGGCACGGGCGAAGTCCTTGAGGGTGTGAGTCTTGCCATCGACGCCGGGGAGCTTGAAGTCGGGGGCGGCGGCGCCGGGGGCGAGGGTGGTAATGGGGGTCTGGGCGGCGGCCAGAGCCGCCAGAAGAAGGGTCAGAAGGGAAGGACGGGTTTTCACGGGGTGGACCTGTGCCTCTCGGTGTCTAAGTAGAGCAGATGCGGGCGTGCCGGGGCAAGTGACAATTAAGTTGAAAGGCGGTCGCGGGTGGCGGCATTCCCCGGATGCAGGGAGGAATCAAGAGATGAGACAGGCAATATTGGCAGCAGTGGCGGCGTTGGGACTGGCGGCGGGACTGCCCGGGGACACCGGCGGGCTGACCAGCCTGGACGCGCAGGGCAAACCGGCGGGGGCGTGCCCGCTGAAGCACACCGGAGTGAAGGCGGAGATCACTGGGTTCCTGGCGCGGGTGACGGTGATACAGGAGTTCGAGAACCCGTTTCCGCGCAAGATCGAGGCGGTGTACACGTTCCCGCTGCCGCACCAGGCGGCGGTGGACGACATGACCATGCTGGTGGGCAACCGGGTGGTGAAGGGGAAGATCAAGCGGCGGGAGGAGGCGCGGGCCATCTACGAGGCGGCCCGGGCGGCGGGGCACGTGGCGGGGCTGCTGGACCAGGAGCGGGCCAACATCTTCACGCAGTCGGTGGCCAACATCATGCCGGGCGAGAAGGTGAAAGTGACC
>VFZS01000954.1 GCA_016871095.1 Acidobacteriota bacterium | reverse complement strand
TGTGCTCCGACGTGGCCAGCTTCCAGATGAGCCGCGAGCACGCCAGCATCTTCGTGGTTGACGCCACCGCCCGCCCGGGCGCTGCGCTGGCCCAAATCGAAGCCCTCGTGACCGGCGAGATCGCGCGCCTGGCGCGGGATGGTCCCACCCTGGCCGAGTTGAACCGCGCCAAAGCCAAGTGGGAATTCGGCTTCGTCTCCGGACTCGAGCGCATCGGCGGCTTCGGCGGCAAGGCCGACGTGCTCAATCAGTACAACACCTACCTGGGCGACCCCAATCGCTTCGAGGCGGACCTGGCACGCCATCGGAACCCCACCGTCACTGAGGTTCGCGATGTAGTCGCCCGCTGGCTCAATACCCGCAATCGCCTGCTGGTGCGCTTCCGCCCCGAGACTTCCGGCCGCGAAATGCAGGTAGCCCTGGACCGCGCCCAAGCCCCGCCCCTCGGCGCCGACCGCCCCTTCCAGTCGCCCCAAGTGAAATCCGCCCGCCTCGACAACGGCCTGGAAGTCCTCCTCATCGAGCGCCGCGATCTGCCCAAAGTGTCGGTGCAGCTCGTCACCCGTTCCGGCTCCGCCGACGATCCGCCCGCCAAGGCCGGCCGCGCCGGCCTGACCGCGCGAACCATGCGCATGGGCACCAAGACCCGCAAGGCCCTCGAAATCGAGGAAGCCATGGGCGAGCTCGGCAGCGCCATCTGGGCCGGTCTTTCCCGCGAGTTCTCCAACGCCGGCTTCGACGTGCTCAAACGGAACCTCTCTCCCGCCATGGCCATCTTCGCCGACGTAGTCCGCAATCCGGTATTCCCCGACTCCGAAGTCGATCTCCAGGTAAAGCGCCGCCTGGACGCCCTCTCCCAGCAGTCGCAGAACCCCGAAGGCGTCGCCGCGCGTGTGGCCCCCATGCTGGCCTTCGGCCGCGATCACCCGTATGGAACGCCGGACCAGGGCCTGCCAGGCACGATCGAGAAACTCACCCGCGATGATCTCGTTCAGTTCCACGCGCGCTACTGGAGGCCCGGCAGTTCTGCGCTAATCTTCGCCGGCGACCTCTCGCTCGAGGAGGCCATGGCCCTGGCCAGGGCGTCCTTCGGAACCTGGTCCGGCGGCGCGCGCACTGCCTCCTCGATTCCGCAGCCCCAGCCCGTGGGCCCCGGCAAGGTCTTCCTCATCGACCGCCAGGACGCCGCCCAGACCATGATCGTGCAGCTCGTAGCTGCCCCACCGCGCAAGAGCGACGAGTACTACCCCCTGCGCCTGGCCGATACCGTCTGGGGCGGCGCCTTCGGCTCGCGCCTGATGTTGAATCTCCGTGAGGAGAAGGGCTACACCTACGGCGTCACCTCGTACCTCAGCCTGTATTCCGCCGCGGGCGTCTGGGGCGCCGGAGGCACGGTCCAGACCGACAAGACCGAGGAGTCGGTGGTCGAGTTCCTCAAGGAGCTGGACTTCCTGGCCGGCGAGAAGCCCATCGCCGCCGAGGAACTCGCCCAGGCCAAGGCCAACCGCATTCGCGGCTACGCCCAGCAATTCGAGACCCTCGACCGCGTGGCCGGCCAGGTAGCCGAGTTGTGGGCGCTCTCGCTGCCCCTCTCCGACCTCCAGCGCGAACCCGCCGAGCTGGAGCGCGCCACCCTCTCCGCGGTCAATACCGTGGCCAAGAAATACGCCGTGCCCGCCGCCTCCACGCTCCTGCTGGTAGGCGACGCCGCCAAGATCGAACCCGGCCTGCGCGAAGTCGTCAAAGGCGAGATCGTTCGCCTGGACGCCGAAGGCAATCCCCTGAAGAGGTAGCGCCCTCTCCACGCGGCCCGTCCGGCCTGCCCCG
>VFZS01000953.1 GCA_016871095.1 Acidobacteriota bacterium | reverse complement strand
CACCGCCCGCAACTGAGCGACCTGCGCGACTCGGGCGCCATCGAGCAGGACGCCGACCTGGTCTGCTTTATCTTCCGGGAGGAGGTCTACAAGCCGGAGCGCGAGGACCTGCGCGGGCTGGCCGAGCTGATCATCGCCAAGCAGCGCAACGGCCCCACCGGCATCGTGAATTTGGTCTTTCTGCGCCAGTTCACCAAGTTCGAGAACCGCACCGCGGATCTGGAGCCGGCGCCGCCGCCCGCCGCGGACGCGGAAGAGGACGCCGGCGCGCCGCCGTTCTAAGCTGCTGACCGCTCTGGGATGCCGCTTCCGAGCCGCTAGCGTCAGCGAGCGGTTCTGACCGCTCCCTCACGGTCGCGGCTCGGTTTGATCGGTTACACTGGTGGACTTCCTGTGTTGCTCGAGCTGCGCAACATCCGCAAACGCTTCGGCGGGGTGGTGGCCCTGCGTGACGGCAGCCTCTCGGTGGCCCCCGGCGAGGTGCATCTGCTGCTGGGGGAGAACGGCGCGGGCAAGTCCACCCTGGTGAAGATCGTGGCGGGGATGCTCACCCGCGACGCCGGCGAGATGCTGTGGCAGGGCCGTGCGGCCCACTTCGCGCTCCCCGCCGAGGCGGCCGCCAACGGCATCGCCATGGTGCACCAGGAGTCGCTGCTGGCGCCGCATCTGAGCGTGGCGGAGAACATCTTTCTGGGGCGCGAGGAGCGTCTGCCGCTGGGCTGGGTGAGCCGCCGGCGCATGCGGGACGAGGCCGCCCGGCTCATCGAGAGGCATCGTTTCCCGCTCCAGGCGGATTGGCGCGTCGAGAGGCTGACGCCCGCCGGCAAGCAGGTGGTCGAGATCTGCCGCGCCATCCAGCACGGCTCCAGCCTGCTGATTTTCGACGAGCCTACTTCGTCGCTGTCGGAGTCGGAATCCGCGGAGGTGTTCCGCATCGTGCGGCAGCTTTGCGAGCGGCGGATGGGCGTCATCTACATCACCCACCGCCTGGAGGAGCTGCGCGCGCTGGGCGACCGGGTGACCATCCTGCGCGACGGCGAGACGGTGCACAGCGGCGCGCTGGCCGGCGTCAGCACCGAACGCATCATTCAGTACATGGTGGGCCGCGAGGTGACCCGCATCTACGAGCGCACTCCGTGCCAGCCGGGCGCGGAGCTGCTGCGCGTGGAGGGTCTCTCGCGCGCGCCGGCGCTGGAGGGGATCAGCTTCGCGCTGCGCGCCGGCGAGATCGTGGGTTTGGCCGGGCTGGTGGGCGCCGGCCGCACCGAGTTGTGCCGCGCCCTGTTCGGCATCGACGCGGTGGAGGCGGGCCGCGTCTGGATGGCGGGACGTTCGGTGCGCATCCGCCACCCCCGCGACGCCGTGGCCGCCGGCCTGGCGCTCATCCCCGAGGACCGCCAGCGAACCGGCCTGGCCGCCCGCCTGCCGCTCAGCTTCAATCTGACCTCCGCCAACCTGCACGCCATCAGCCCTTGGGGCTTCATCCGCGGCGCCCGCGAGCGCCAGGTGAGCGCCGACTACATCGGCAAGCTGCGCATCCGCGCGGACAGCCCCGCCCAACTGGCCATGCGCCTCAGCGGCGGCAACCAGCAGAAGGTGGTCATCGCCAAGTGGCTGTTCCGCCGGGCGCGGGTGTTCCTGTTCGACGAACCCACCCGCGGCATCGACGTGGGCGCCAAGATCGAGGTCTTCCAATTGATGGATGAGCTGGCCCGCTCCGGAGCCGCCATCCTGATGGTCAGCTCGGAGATGCCCGAGCTTCTGCAAGTGGCCGACCGCATCCTGGTGATGCGCCGCGGCCGCCTCACCGCGGAGCTGCCTCGCGGC
>VFZS01000952.1 GCA_016871095.1 Acidobacteriota bacterium | reverse complement strand
CAGCGCCGCGTAAGCCTTCTCCAGGAAGGGGTAGACGGGATCCGGGTTCTGACCGCGCAGCAGGGCGCAGACCACCACTCCCAGCCAGCTCCAGCGCGCTTGCATTTCTACACCAGGCCGTCAAAGTATTAGTGGCCTCCGCCGGGCCAGGTTCTCGCCCCGTTCGCGCCTGTACTATACTGGTTAGTGTTGCGGCCGCCCGTTCGCGGGTGAATTGTGCCGCCGCGGATTCGAGCATGATTTACGTCCTGACTTTCGTGCACATCCTGGTTTGTCTCTTCCTGGTGATCGTGGTGCTGCTCCAGAGCGGCAAGGCGGCGGACCTCGCGGGCGCCTTCGGTGGAATGGGCTCGCAGACGGCCTTCGGGCCGCGCGGCTCGGCCACCGTGTTGTCCAAGGCCACCACCATCGCGGCCGGCCTTTTCATGGTGACATCGCTTACCCTGGCGATTCTGGCATCGCGGGGGGCCAGCGGGGGCGCGCGCACCGTGCTCGAGACGCAGCCGCCCAGGCCCCAGCCGACCGCCCCGGTCAGGGTCCCGGGAGCGCCGGGCGGTATGCAGCCGCCGTCGGTGACGGTCACGCCCGAGGGTGGTGGGCCCTCGCAGACTATTCCTTTGACGCTGCCGCCCCCGCCGGCGCAGGGTCAGCCGGCCGCCCCGGCCAAGCCCGCTCCGGCCAAGCCGGCGGCCCCGGCCAAGTAGCAGGTTCTCGTGCGGAGATGGCGGAATTGGCAGACGCGCTAGCTTGAGGTGCTAGTGGGGCGACCCGTGGGGGTTCAAGTCCCCCTCTCCGCACCAGGGTCTTCAGCAATACACGGGCGGTCCTCGCGGTCCGCTCCGAGTATTTCCCGCTGTGGTCTGGCCAAGGCACGGCTGTGGCGGCACGCGGCGCGTCGCCCCGCACTTCAGAGTGGCCTGTAAGAGATGGCTGGTTTCAAGAGCCCACTGAGAAATTGTCGCTGAGGCGTGGCCAAATTGTAGATTCGTGGGGAGTACAATGTGGGCATGGGCACTGAAACCACCCGGCTACTGGAGGCCTTCGAGGCTCTGCCGGCCGAGGAGCAACGGATTCTCGCGCAGGAGCTGCTGCGGCGGGCTTTGCCCTTCGACTCCGGGGCCATCGAAGACGACGAGATTGCGCTCGCCAGCGACAGCCTGTTCCGATCGGTAGCGGACGAAGAGGATGCTGCCGATTCGAGGTGAGGTTTGGCTGTTCGACTGTGGGGTGGCGGGGAAGATACGTCCGGTTGTGGTTCTGAGTGTCCCTTACGGAAACAAAGACCGCGCGCTGGTCACCGTGGTGCCGCACACAACGGCTTTGCGGGGGTCGGACTACGAGGTGGCGGTTCCGGCCCCGTTCTTGAAGCCGGGCGCCTTCCTCGCACAGGGGATAGCCACCTATCCCGTGGCTCGGGCTCTCCGCAAGCTGGGTGCGTTGAAGGAAGGCGACTTCGGCGCCGTCTGCGCTGTGGTCTCGCGGTGGCTAGGGACACTGTAGCGCCAGCCGGCTGCTGCGAACATGGCGGAATTGGCAGACGCGCTAGCTTGAGGTCTAGTGGGGCGACCCGTGGGGGTCAAAGCCACCCTCTCCGCACCGGGGTTCGCGAGGTAGGGGGGTACCCGAAGCGGCCCGCCGACAGGGGGTTTTTCCTAGTGATACTATGTTGACTGGCTTACGATTCTCGTAGCATACTCTGGCTTCTGAACCACCAGGGAGGTTCTTTATGACCGTGATCCCTCGATAGTTTTTCCTGGGACACAGCGGCAGTGCTTCTGAGTCGTATGGGGAAGTCCGTTCAGGGCGGTCGGTGGGTACACCTGGTGGAT
>VFZS01000951.1 GCA_016871095.1 Acidobacteriota bacterium | reverse complement strand
TCAGGGACCAGAGCGGGGCGCCGGTTCCAGGGGTGTGGGTGTATTGGCAGGTCACCTCAGGCGTGGTCGGTCTGTTACAGACCACGTCGGTGACCGACGGCAGCGGCCTGGCCTGGACCCTGGCAGCGGGTAACACGGCGGTGGTCCCTGGCGTGCCATATGAGCAGGCTAGCATCCTGGCCTCTTCGAGCTACGGTTCGGTGAGTTTCGTCCTCACGACCATGGGTAGGCTCTTGGATGGAACGCCGATTAGCGCTGCCCCGCAGGTGGTGAGCCCCACGACGGAAACGCCGATTGTGGGGAAGGCCGGACAGACCCTGGGTGGCGCCATCCAGGTCGTGGTCTACACTACAACCGGCGTCCCGGTTCCGAATGTGGGCATGGACGTGACCGGCAACCTGGATCCCAGCGTCGGACCGGTGGCGGCTTGCTCGAGTGCGAGTGTTCTCAGCAACGCCAGCGGTCTTGGCCAATGCGATCTGGTCTTTGGCAGGTCGATCGGCGAAGGAGTGCTCACGTTGAGTATCGGAGGCATCCTGACCCGGACTCTCAACTTCACGGTGACCCCGGGCGATCCCGCCTCGATCGTGGTGATCCAGGGTGACGGCCAGAGCGGCAGCCCCGGCCAGACGCTTCCGCAGGAGCTGGTGGCTGAAGTGCGGGACGCGAGTGGGAACCCGCTCCAGGGAGTCGGAGTGATCTGGGAGTGGGGCGTGGCGGACACGGCGGGGGCGAGATTGGTCAACCCCTCGCAACTCACGAATTCAGCGGGCCGCGTCGCGGCCAGAGTGACCCTGGGCACCAGACCCGGCAACCTGATTGTACGGGTCCGCGCCGCGGGCGCCACCGCGGCGGCGAACTTCAACCTGAGGGCCGTAGTGCCCGTGGCGGGGATGGTCAAGATCTCCGGTGACAACCAGACCGCGGTAATCAGCCAAGCCTTCGCCGCGCCGCTGGTGGTGGAGGTCAGGAACGCGCAGATGAGCCCGCTGGCCGGCGTCACGGTGACCTTCGCCGTCACTAGCGGGAGCGCCACGCTGGGGGCCGCCACGGCCGTGACAGGCGGTGACGGACGGGCCTCGGTGACCGTGCAGGCCGGGGCCACGGCGGGTTCGATCGCGGTGACGGCCTCGGCGGACAGCCAGTCGGTGGCCTTCAGCCTGACCGCGCGCTTGCCGGGTCCGACCCTGACGGCGTCGAGCTTCCTCAACGGGGCCAGCTTCCGGCCGGGCCTGGTGCCTGGCGCGGTTACGGCGATCGTGGGACCTGGCCTGGCGCCCGGGCTCCAAGGTTGCGCGGGTCCGGGGACGGTGGTCGGGCCGCTGCCCACGAAGGTAGCGAACGTCGAGGTAATGTTCGGCGGCACGCTAGCGCCCATTTACGCGGTGTGCAACGTGAGCGGCCAGGAGCAGGTAGTGGTCCAGGCGCCTTGGGACATGGCGCCGGGCTTCCCGACGATGGCGACGGTGAGAGTTGGCGCTGGCGCGACCGTGGTCCCGAGCGTTCCGGTGCTGGCGGCCTTGCCCGGCATTTTCGAGGCCACAGCGGCTGACGGGCGGCGCTACGCGGTGGCGGTCAACCCGGACGGCTCGCTGAACAGCTCGGCCAAGCCGGCCAAGAAGGGCGGCATCATCCGGGTCTACGCCACGGGCCTGGGCGTGGTGCTGCCGCTGGCCAGCACCAACCAGCTTGGCTTCCCCGGCCAGAAGGTGTGGTTGCCGGTCATAGCCGGCATCGGCGGCAGGGGTGTGCGGGTGGTTTCGGCGGAATACGCCGTGAACATGATCGGCGTATACGAGATCGCCATCGAGATCCCAGCGGATGCTCCC
>VFZS01000950.1 GCA_016871095.1 Acidobacteriota bacterium | reverse complement strand
CACCCAGTTGGGGTCTCGGTTCCACCAGCTCCGCAGTCACGCCGCGGCGCAGCTCGACCTGATGGTCTCCAAGCGCTTCCCCTTCAAGGACCGCTATGAGCTGGAGTTCCGCGGTGAGAGCTTCAACGCCACTAACACGCCCATCCGGGGCGACCCGACCTCCACCAACCCGTCCGCCGCGGACTTCGGCGTCCTGCCGGTGCAGCAGTTGAACTTCTCGCGCAACGTCCAGCTCGGCCTGCGCCTGCGGTTCTGAGTTTCCTCGCGGTAGCTGAGCTTCGCCGGCCCGGAGGCTCCGCCCGGGCCCAAGTTCCGGTGTGGTCTTGCACCCCGGGGCAGGGCCGTGTATACTGGATCTTCCGATGTCCCTTGCCAACGCTTGGCCGTTTTGGTATCGATTCTGGCGCTTTAGCCGCCGCGGCTAGAGTGGCGTTGGTTTAGAGGGCATCTTAACTCCGGTCAAACCAACCCACTCGGGAGAGTGGGTTTTTTGTTTGGCGCGAGGCAGTTCGGGGAGGTTGCCCATGATCATCTCGATGCGGCTGCATGCCACCAAGGAAGAGGTCGATGCGGTCTGCCGCCGCATCGAGGAGTCCGGCTACAAGGTGCACACCATCCACGGGGAGGAGCGGGTGGTCATCGGGGCCATCGGCACCGGCGACGTCACCTCCTGCCTGGAGTCCCTCCAGGCCATGCCCGGCGTGGAGAATGCCGTGCGCATATCGGCGCCCTACAAGTTCGTCAGCCGCGAGTTCCAGGCCGAGAGCAGCCGCATCCGGGTCAATTCGGCGGTCATCGGCGGCGACGAGTTTATCGTGATGGCCGGCCCCTGCTCGGTGGAGAGCGAGCGCCAGATCATGGAGACCGCCGAGGCCGTGGCGCGCGCCGGGGCGCGCATGCTGCGGGGCGGCGCCTTCAAGCCGCGCACCTCGCCCTACGAGTTCCAGGGCCTGGAGCGTGAGGGCCTCAAGCTGCTGCGCAAGGCCAAGGAGGCCACCGGCCTGGACATCGTCACCGAAGTGATGACCGACAGCGACGTGCCGCTGGTTTCCGAGTACGCGGACGTGCTTCAGATCGGGGCGCGCAACATGCAGAACATCGCTTTGCTGAAGGCCGTGGGCGCCTGCGGGCGTCCGGTGCTGCTCAAGCGCGGCATGAGCTCGACCATCCGGGAGCTGCTGATGTCGGCCGAATACGTGGTGGCGCACCGCAATCCCAGCGTGATCCTGTGCGAGCGCGGCATCCGCACCTTTGAGACCGCCACGCGCAACACCTGCGACCTGGGCGCCGTAGCGGTGCTCAACGAGCTGACGCATCTGCCCGTGGTGGTGGACCCCAGCCACGCCACTGGCAAGAGCAGCCTGGTGCCGCCGGTCTGCCGCGCGGCGGTGGCCATCGGCGCCGACGGGCTGCTGGTGGAAGTGCATCCCTGCCCGGAGAAGGCCTACAGCGACGGCGTGCAGTCGCTGAGCATCCCCCGCTTCGAGGCCATGATGCGCGAGCTGAAGCCCTACCTCGAGCTCTGGAAGCAGGCCCGTCAAGCCCAGCCGGGGACGGCAGTGTAAGCTCAATAGATGTGAGACGCCGGCTGCCGCCCTTGCTGCTCCTGCTCCTGTTGGGATCCGTTTGCGCGGCCATCATCGCCCTGGTGGCCCACCTGCGCGCCCGCGCACACTCCCCCGGCGAACTGCTGGCCCGTCTGCCCGCCCAGGACGCCGTGGTGCTGTGCATCGACTTCGCCGCGCTGCGCCAGGCCGGATTGCTCGGGATTTTCGAGGGCTCCGACCTGGTTCAGGAACCTGAGTACCGGGCTTTCCGGGAAGGCACCGGCT
>VFZS01000949.1 GCA_016871095.1 Acidobacteriota bacterium | reverse complement strand
CGCAACCAAACCGGTGGGGCGGCTCCCCTGAGCCGCGGGCCGACCCCCAGGTCGGCCCTGCACCGGCCTGGGGGCCGGTGCGCGGGCGTGGGCGCCCGCCCCACAGAATGCTCGCAGGCCGCCACGATAAGCTCGGCCTGCAATTGCTGGCAACCCTGGGCGGCATTGTCATGGCCCGCCGGCGCTGGTTGCCAGCCGCGGAATCTGTTACCATTGCATACACTTGCGTTGACGACCCTGACATGAGCACAGCCTCCCCCAGTGTGGTGAGCCGAGCGGCGGAGTTTCGCCAGCAGTTGAATCGGCGTGTGCTGGTGGCCGACGGCGCCATGGGCAGCATGCTGTACGCCAAGGGCGTCTTCATCAACCGCTGCTACGACGAGTTGAACCTGTCGGCGCCGCAACTGGTGCGTGAGATCCACGCGGAGTACGTGCGTGCCGGGGCGGAGGTATTGGAGACAAACACCTTTGGCGCCAATCGGATGCGGCTGGCCGCTCATGGAATACTTGAACAGTTGGGGGCCATTAACCAAGCCGGTGTGCGCCTGGCCCGGGAGGCCGCCGGAGAGGCCGCCTTTGTGGCGGGAAGCGTGGGGCCGCTGGGCGTGCGCATCGAGCCTCTGGGACCGACCTCGTTCGCGGAAGCGCGCGAGGCCTTCCGCGAGCAGATCGAGGCGCTCACCGCCGCCGGCACCGACCTGCTCATCCTGGAGACCTTCGCCAACCTGAGCGAGCTGCGTGAGGCCATCCTGGCCGCACGCGAGGTGGCGGGAGCGGAAGTGGCGGTCGTGGCGCAGGTCACCATCGACGATTTCGGACGCATGCCTGACGGGCACGAACCCGAGGCCTTCACCCGCCAGTTGGACGAGTGGCCGACCGACGTGATCGGGCTGAACTGCTCGGTAGGACCGAAGGTGATGCTGGAGACCATCGAGAAGATGGCTGCGGTAACCGCGAAGCCTCTGTGCACCATGCCCAACGCGGGGCATCCGGCGACGGTGGAGGGACGCAAGATCTACCTGGGCTCGCCGGAGTACATGTCGCAGTACGCCCGGCGCTTCATCCAGGCGGGCGTGCGGATTGTGGGCGGCTGCTGCGGGACCACGCCGGAGCACATCCGGCTGATCCGGGCGGAGGCGCGGTCGTTGGCGCCGGGCCGGCGCCGCTTCCGGGTGGAAGTGGAGGAACCGGCAGCGAAGGCGCAGGCCCTCCCCGAAGCGCCGCTGGCGCGAAAGTCGAAGCTGGGGGCCAAGCTGGCCGAGGGCCGGTTTGCGTCATTCGTCGAAATCCTCCCGCCGCGAGGAGTGGATGCTTCGAAGGAAATCGCCGGGGCGAAGCTGTGCGCCGCCGCGGGCATTGACTGCATCAACGTGCCGGACGGGCCGCGGGCCAGCGCGCGCATGAGCGCCCAGGTGACCTGCCAACTCATCCAGCAACAGGCCGGCATCGAGGCGGTGCTGCACTTCTGCTGCCGGGACCGCAACCTGCTGGGCATACAGTCGGAGTTGCTGGGGGCGCAGGCGGTGGGCATCCGTAACCTCATCTGCATCACCGGAGATCCGCCACGCATGGGGGCCTACCCCATGGCTACCGCGGTTTTTGACGTGGATTCCATCGGGCTGGTGAACGTCGTCCACAACCTTAACCGGGGCCTGGACTTGGGCGGCAACCCCATTGGTTCGCAGACCTCGCTGGTGATCGGCGTGGGAGCCAACCCGGCCGCGGTGAACCTGGATGAGGAGATCCGGCGCTTCGAGTGGAAGGTCGAGGCGGGGGCCGAGTACGTGGTGACGCAGCCGGTTTTCGACGCCGATCTGCTGGAGCGTTTCCTG
>VFZS01000948.1 GCA_016871095.1 Acidobacteriota bacterium | reverse complement strand
TTGATCGCAGCGTGAGCTGGGTATCGCGGCGCCTGGCGCTGGTGGAACTTCTGCCGGAGACCGTCCAGCAGCAGGTGCGCGAGGGCAACATCTCGGCGCACGTGGCCATGAAGCGCCTGGTGCCGGTGGCGCGCCTCAGCCTGGAGGCGTGTCAGCGAATGGCCGCGGTGTTCGCCAGGCATGGCTCGAACACGCGGCAAGCCGGGCAACTGTATGCCGCCTGGCGCAAGGGCTCGCCCGCGGTCCGGCAACGCCTTCTCGATGAGCCCGAGCTGTTTTTCAAAGTGCAGCGGCAGGTGGAGCCGAAGGCATTGACACCGGCCAACGCACTGGCCCGCGATCTGGAGATGGCCGCCGCCATCGTCAACCGCGCCACCCGGCGGCTGGCCGGCGCAGCGGCGGAGGAGATGGATGGCAATCAACGTCAAGCCGCGCGGCATCAGATCGAGCGCCTGCAAGGCCAACTCCACCGCCTGGCCGAAACCATCCAGCCGGAGCAAGAGCGGCATGTTGAGTCAAGCGCAACGCACCACGATTCTGGAACTGAGCGCCCAGGGAGTGGGCAAACGCGAGATCGCCCGGCTGCTGGGAATCGCCCGGCCGACGGTGCGCCAAGTCCTGCGGTCGAACACTGCCCGGGTGCCGGAGCTGCACCGCCCCGAGAAGGCCGAACCCTACCGGCAGCGCATCCTGGAGCTTTTCAGCACCTCGAAGGGGAACCTCGTGCGAGTCCATGAAGAGCTGGTGGCCGCCGGCGCGCAGTTGTCCTATCCCGCGCTGACGGCGTTTTGCCGCCGGCATGGCATCGGGCAGGCGCCGAAGGCGCCGGCGGGCCGATACGAGTTCGCCCCCGGCGAGGAGATGCAGCATGATACTTCCGCCCACGAGATCGAACTGGGCGGCAAGAAGCGCAAAGTGCAGACCGCCTCGGCGGTGTTGTGCTACTCCCGGATGCTGTTCTTCCAGTGCTACCCGGCCTTTCAGCGGTTCGACTGCAAGGTGTTTCTCACCGAGGCGCTGCGCTACATGGGGGGCTCCACAGCCCGCGTCATGATCGACAACACGCACGTGGTGGTGCTGCGCGGCGCTGCCCGCCGCGCGGCCAGGGCACGCCGCGTCCCGATGCGCATCCCGAGGAGAAGGCGATTCTGGCGGCCGCCCCCGAGATCGCCGGCTATGTCGTGGCGCTGAAGCAACGCAGCCGCGAAGTCGTCACGCTTGCCCTGCGCCAACTGCTGCGCCTGGCGCGCGCGCAGTGGCATGCCCGCCAGGAGGGCGCCCTGGAGTGGCGCATCCGGCGCGCCAACCTGCCCGAGCGCTGGTCGCTGGAGACGAACTTGGACTATGACGAGGGGCCGAGCTTTCTGGGCAACCGGCCCATGGTGGAAGCGCTGCTGAGCCGGCTGCGGCACTACTGCCACACGGTGCGCATCAACGGTCCCTCGCTGCGCCACCCGCAAGGCTGAGGAGGAAATCGTGGACGACCGCCGCGCCGGCCGGCAAGACTATGTTCGCCAGGTGCTGGAGGCCTACCGCAAAACGCCGGCGACGATGGGGACCGTTCGCCGCCCGGACCGCCTGCTGGCCGCCCAACTGCACCAACGCGGCGTGCCGCTGACGGCCATCGAAAACGCCTTGGTATCGAACGCCTCGCCACGACCCGCTAGACTGCGGCGCCCTTGGCCCCCCACGCCTTCGGCGTGGATGATGATGCCCGGCCCTCGCTTCTGTCCTCAATCTTGTTCCCAAGGCGGGTCACTTTAACCGAGCACTACCGGGCAAGTCCTCGCAAGCGCCGAGGAACACGGTCGAAGTCATCATCCAGCAAAAGG
>VFZS01000947.1 GCA_016871095.1 Acidobacteriota bacterium | reverse complement strand
CGGCGCGCAGCAAGGCTGGACTATCGCTGGTCATTCGGCGCCTCCTCCTTGGGCAGTTCCGGCGTGGGGCCGCCCGTCATCCGACAGTAAAGCATATACACGCCCAGCACTATCAGCACCACGGGCCAGTAGCGGATCACATGCCGGAAGCGCAGGATATCCAGGGTGTTCAGCAGGAACAGCACGCCCAGCCCGATCAGCACCACGGGGCCGATCGGCAGCCCGGTGCGGGGCGCCTGCAAGGGCAGGATGCTGGAGAACTCGTCCACCACCAGTCCAAGCTGCCGCTTGCGCGCCGTGTGATAGGCCTCGAAGGGCATGTACATGTACCAGATGGCGATCAACAGCCCGAACAGCGGCTCCAGACCCCTGGCCGCGTCGGAACTCACGATACTGATCAGCAGGCCGAAGATGATGACGTGAATCAGGCCCTTGGCATACTGCGCGTTGTAAACCGCCCCCACGCCTGGGATCAAGCCCAGCACGAAGGCCAGACCGGGCGAGACGCCCTCAGGGCCTGGCACGGGAGCCGGGGGCACTGCCGTGGCCGGGGCATGATCCCCGCAGACGACCGTGCCTCCCACCGGATGCTGGCAGGCCTGGCACAGGGCCTTGCCGCACGTGCGGCAGAAGGCCACCGCCGGCACTTCGGGATGACTCTGGCAATTCATGGTCGTGGTCTCCTCACCTGCTGGTTGCGCGGCCTCCGTTGCGGGTCCCGCGGGAAGGCTGCTCTCCAACGCCCGCGGCCGGCCCTTCCACCGGCGCGCGGCGCGGCTCCCGCGGATCCTGGTCGGTCCATTCGCGCAGGCGCGTCTGGATCTCGTAGACCAGTCGCAGGCTCTCGTAGAACTTCACGGTGCGATCCCAGGCCCGGTCCAGGCGCTGGTCCACCGTCCGCCACAGCTTGACCGGATTCACATCCGCGGGCGTCAACTGACGCAGCGACACGCCGGCGAACTTGCCCAACATGGAAAAGGACAGAATGGTCATGGCGAAGCCCATGGCGAAGCGCGGCTGGAGCATGGGCCGGAACAGTCGCCCCAGCCAGAGCCCCAGCCCCGGGGCCGGCTGCCGCTGGGCCTCGCGCGCCGCCGGCAGCGAGTACAGGATCCTGGTGATCAGCTCCGGAGGCGGTTCCACCGGGGTGGCGGTCTCCATGAAGGCCACTGCGGCGGAGGTGTCACGCGCCAGTTGGGCGCAGGCCGCGCACTCGGTCAGGTGCTGCTCCAACTCGGTCCGCTGCGCGGCGGGCAGAACGCCGTCCAGGTAGTCGCAGAGCAGGGCTTCCAGATGCGCACACTTCATGCCAGAACCCCCCGCCGGCGCAGAATGCGCGCCAGCTCGGCTCGACCCCGGTTCAGCCTGGACTTGACCGTGCCCTCGGGCACCTTCAGCACCTGGGCGATCTCGCGATACTCCATCTCCTCCAGATCCCGCAAGATCAGGGTCTCGCGCAGTTCCGGAGAGAGTTTGGCCAAGGCCGCTTGCAGTGCTTCGCTGGCCTCACGCCCGGCCAGCCGGCCGTCGGTGCGGCCGCCGACCATGTGCCGCTCCTCCAGCACCGGCAACTGCTCCTCGATCGACTCAGTCAGGCGGTCCCGTCGGGTACGCCGGTAGTGGTCGATCAGCAGATTGCGCGCCAGCCGCGTCATCCACACCACGAACGAACCCTCGCCCGCGCGAAAGCTCTTGAGGCTCCTGAAAACCCGCAG
This sequence comes from Acidobacteriota bacterium, assembly GCA_016871095.1. Lineage (GTDB taxonomy): Bacteria > Acidobacteriota > Terriglobia > Bryobacterales > Bryobacteraceae > VFZS01. Next base: position 123 of record VFZS01000947.1, on the reverse strand, counting down.
GAAAACCTCCTGGGTGAGATCCTGCGCCTCCGCGTCGTTGCTGGTGAAGCGGTAGCAGATAGCGTATACCCGGCGGGTGTGGGTTTTGACCATCTCCTCCCACGCGGCATCCTCGCCGGCCAT
>VFZS01000946.1 GCA_016871095.1 Acidobacteriota bacterium | reverse complement strand
GGCCACCCCCCGCCCCCCCCTCTTTCCCCCCCTGTCAGGGGGGGAAAGAGGGGGGCCTGCCAGCGGGGCAGTATAGTGGGGGTGGTTTCTGGCGGCCTCGATGGTTTCCAGGTAGCCGATGCGGGGATGGACAGGGCCGTCGGGCCGACGGTCGCCCTCCTGCGCGCCGTTGATGGCCCGGAATTCGAGCGGGTCCAGGCCCAGCTTTTCGCAGAGCTCGTCAATCACCACTTCGGCGGCAAAGACGGCGTTGCTGGCCCCGGGCGCACGATAGGTTTCGGCCTTGGGTTTGTTGACCACCACCTCATATCCATCAATCTGCACGTTCTCGAGACGGTAAGGGGCAAACATGGTGCTTGCGCCAGAGCCGACCAGTGGAAATGGACCCGGGAAAGCACCGGCCTCGTAGGCCAGGTAGGCTTGTACAGCCGTGATCCGCCCGCTCTCGTCAGCGCCCATCTTGACGCGGATGTAGGAACCGGCCGTGGGGCCGGTGGCGGCCAGCACCTCGGCGCGGCTCATGACCATTTTGACAGGCCGATGACGGCTTTTCTTCGAAAGCAGCGCCGCCACTGGCTCCAGGTAGACGTTGTTCTTCCCGCCAAAGCCACCGCCGATCTCCATCGGGATCACCCGGATTCTGGAGACCGGGATGTGCAAGATATCGGAGACTTGATCACGAACGCCGAACGCTCCCTGGGTGGTGCACCATAAGGTCAACTGACCGTCAGGGTTGTAGAGGGCCGTGGCGCTCTGCGGTTCGATGTAGCCTTGATGCACGGTACTCGTATGGAACTCGCGTTCGACGATCACTGCCGCTTCCTGAAAGCCACGCTCCACGTCACCCCGTCGGTGCTGTATATGATTGGCGATGTTGGTGGCTGCCTCGCCTTTCTGTCCCAGCTCGTCGGTGCGCAGGCCGTCGAGCAGGATCGGCGCGTCGTCGCGCATCGCCTTTCGCACCTCCAGCACCGGCGGCAGCACTTCATAGTCCACTTTGATCAGTGCCAGGGCCTCTTCGGCGATGTGGGGGCTGGTGGCCGCCACGGCGGCGACGGCATGTCCGTGGTACAGCACCTTGTCCCGCGCCAGGATGTTGTTACGCCGATAGCGCAGGTTATGTGCCCCTTCACTCAGATCGGCGGCGGTCACCACCGCCTTGACGCCGGGCAGTGCCTCCGCCTCGCTCGTATCAATGGAGCGGATCCGAGCGTGGGCGTGGGGGCTGCGCAGCACCTTGCCGTAGAGCATGGCGGGGAGCTGGATGTCGGCACCGAATGAAGCCCGCCCGGTGACCTTGTCGGTGCCGTCGTGGCGGATGGGTCGAGTGCCGATCACGCGGTACGTTTTCTGCTGAGCCTTGTCTGGCGCGGGATTTTTCTGAACGGATCCTTCGCTTGCCCCGTTCGCTTCGCTCAGGGCATGGCTCGGGACAGGGTTTGGCACAGCGGCCGCCGCGAGGACGGCGCGCACGATCTTATCGTAGCCGGTGCAGCGGCAGAGGTTGCCGGCCAGCCAGTAGCGGACTTCTCGTTCTGTGGGGGTCGGATGCTGATCCAACAATGCTTTTGCGGCCATGATAACCCCTGGGGTGCAGAAGCCACATTGGAGCGCAGCGTCCTCCAGGAATGCCCGTTGGAGAGGGTGCAGGCCCTCAGGCGGGGCAAGGCCCTCGATGGTGGTCACCGTTTTGCCCTCTACTTCGACTGCCAGGACCAGGCACGAATTGACCAGCACGCCATCGAGGATGACGCTGCAGGCGCCGCAGTTGCCGTTGTTACAGCCCTCTTTGGTGCCGGTGAGCGTTAATTCCTCGCGCAACACTTCCAACAGGCTCTG
>VFZS01000945.1 GCA_016871095.1 Acidobacteriota bacterium | reverse complement strand
TGCGAGCATTCTATGGGGCGGGCGTTCACGCCCGCGCACCGGCCTCCCGGCCGGTGCAGGGCCGGTTTGGAAACCGGCCGCGGGCCTGGAGGCCTGCCCCACCGTGCAACCAGGGCACTTAGCCCGTCGTGGGGCAGGCGGTTTCGCCTGCCCGCCGGTTTTTTCACACCTTCTGACGGTAGCGCCTCGGAAGCCGATTCCGAGCCACGAGCGTAAGCGAGTGGTCCCTCGGAAGCCGATTCCGAGCCACGAGCGTAAGCGAGTGGTCCCTCAGAAGCGATTGCGCTTGTCCCCTGACGTGAGACAACCAGTCAAGACACTGTTGACCGTTCGATGGAAAATCCTCGACCGGCAATACGACTGTACCGCATACTGGGAGCCGGCGGGCGAAGCGGAGGCGGTCCCTGCTGGAGAGCAAACCGCCGAGGAATAGCCCGCCGGAAACTCATCCAGACGATGAGCGGGGGCGCGACCGGCAACGATCGCGCCTCCATCGGATGGATAGATTTCCCGATGCCTGAGAAAACTCATAAACCAAGCTGCCGCGTAGCGGCCTCCTCATGGCGCTTCGCCGCCAGGTGGGCCTCGAACTCCACCGGGGGCAGGTAGCCCAGGGCGGAGTGCAGCCGTTTCCGGTTATAGACCTGCTCCAGGAACTGCCGGATCGAAGCGCGCGCCTCCCCCAAGTCCCGATACTCGCTGCGGTAGACCTCCTCGTACTTGAGAGTCTTCAGGAACGATTCGCAGGCGGCGTTATCCCAGGGATTCCCTTTGCGGGACATGCTGATCTGGATTCCGTGGCTCTTCAGCAGGTCGGTGTACTCGTGGCTGGCATACTGCACGCCGCGATCGGAGTGATGCACCAGCCCGGGCGAGACCGTGCGCCGCGCCAGCGCCATCCGCAAGGCCGCCAGCGGCAGTCTCGCCTCCAGCGTGCCATCCAGCTCCCAGCCGATCACCCGGCGCGAAAAAGCATCCAGGATCACCGCCAGGAACACGAACTCCTCCAGGAGTCGAACATAGGTGATGTCGGCGACCCACAGTTGATCCACGTCGGTCAGCACCATCTGTCGAGCCACATTCGGATAGACCGGCAGCGCGTGCTCGGAATCGGTGGTCACCACAAATCCTCGCCGCCGCACGCACAGCAGGTTGTCTTCGCGCATCAGGCGGTACACCCGTTTGGCATTCACCCTCCAGCCGCGTCGCCGCAGCTCCGCGGTGATGCGCGGCCGGCCGTAACTGGGCATCTCCAGCGCGATCCGCTGGAGCGCATCACGCAGGTCCATGTCCGCGTCGGGTCGCGGCGCGCCATCCGCCTGATGGCGGTAGAAGCTGGATCGGCTCAGCTCGGTCAGCTCGATCATGCGCCGAATGGTCAGTCCGTGCCGCACCTTCAGGTCTTCGGCCGACTTTTCGCAGATCGTGGCGTAGATCGCGGATTTCCAGTCAAGGCCTGCAGCATCCGCTGTTCTTCGGTGCGCTGCAAGCACGTCTGCAAAAAATCGATCTCCACCGCCTGGCGGCCGATCTTCTGCTCCAGCTCCGCTATGCGCCCTTCCGGCCAGCGGCGCTTCCCCCAACCCGGAAACGCGTTCCCCGGTCCCTGATGGAACTCACGCCGCCAGCGGTGCAGCACGTTCGGGTTCACTTCCAGCGCCCGCGCCACTGCCCCGACCGCCAGGCCCTGCTCCAGTTGCCGAACCGCTGTCCGCTTGAAATCCCGCGTGAACCGCCTGCGAGACAACCTCATGACTCATTCCTCCTTTCGCTGCATCCTGAGTCTTAACCAGTTGTCTCACTTTCGGGGACAAGTCCAGAACGAGTCTTTCGGACCCTCT
>VFZS01000944.1 GCA_016871095.1 Acidobacteriota bacterium | reverse complement strand
CGGGCGCTCGGGCGGATCTTCCCCGGGCGAGGAGGCGGTCTTTTCCCGGCACCTGCCTGATTCGAGGTGATTTACTGGTTGCCCAAGGGGGTGGGCTTCTGTCTACACCCTACTTGTCGGGCAGGTGAACATCCAGGGCCGCCAGGATGTCCTTCTGTCGCGCGTCCGGCTTGGGTAAGCGCGTGACGGTGTTCTTCTCATCGATCTGGTATTCCAGCAGGGAAAGACGGTTCAGGGCCGCCAGGGCGTCGGGCAAGGTAATGGCATGCGGATTGGCGTCGGTGGTTCCGAACTTGGCTTGCAGCCGGTGCTCCAGCTCCCGGCTGAGCTTCAGCGCCAGCATGCAGCAGAAGACGTGGCCGCGCGTGCGGCTCTCCTTGCGCACCCAGATGGGGCGCACTTCCAGCAGCCCGGTCTTCAGTTGCCGGAAGTCTCGCTCCACCTTTTGCAGGCTCACATAGCTGTCATGCACTTCCTGCCCGCTCAGTTGGGGCCGGGGAACGTCGCTCACCACCACGTAGCAGCCGGCCAGTTCCAGGGCCCGGTCGATAGCCGCCGGGTTGCGTTCCAGAACCAGCGTCCGTCCCTCCAGGCGCAGCTCCACTAAGCCGGTCAGCTTGTGGCGAGCTGCCCAGACCTGCAAGTTCCGCGAACCCGCTTCCGGCTGGCAGCGCGGGGACTTCTCCACCCGCGCGTTGCGCTGCTCCACCTGGCGCCCGAGCTTGGCGAGTTTGTCCTCCAACCGGTGCCGCTCCCGCGCCGCCTCGGCCGCATTCTTACGCAGCAGATAGCGCACGCCCGCGGCCTCCACTTCGCAGACCGCTTCGCTGAACAAGCCCATCTGCAAGGGGCCTTCCGCGAGCAAGCGCCGAATCTGCGGATCCGTCAGCGCGCTGATGTAGCGCAGTCCCGCCGCTTGGAGCGCCTGCTGGCCCTGGCTCTTCACCATCCCCCGGTCGCCCACAAAGACCAACTCCTGGACGCCAAACTGTTCTTTGACAATGCGGATCTGTTCCACCACCGTTCCGGGGTCGCTGGTGTTGCCCGTGAAGACCCGCACCGCCAGCGGCTCGCCCGCGCGGTCGGCCAGCAGTCCGATGACGATCTGGAGCTTGCCGCGCTTGCCGTCGCGGTTGTAGCCGTATGCCCCCAAGGCGTTGTGCTGGCCTTCCAGGTAGCTGCTGGTGATGTCGTAAAGGAACAAGGTGGGCGGGGCGCCGCAGCGTTTCAGGTACTGCTGGTAGAGGGCCTGTTCGATGGGTTCCTGGCGGGCGCAGAGATCGTCGAGGGCGGCATAGAGGTCGTCCTCGTTGAAGGCGCCCACGCCGAGCACCTCGCCCACGGCATGATCTTGGGCCCAGCGCACGGCGGACAGGCGGGAGCCTTGGTGGGCGAGGCGGGCCAGCACGAGGAAGAGCGCGAGCTTGGCCAGGCGGGTTTTGCCGAGGGCGGTGGTGAGGCCGAGTTGGTCAGCGATCTGCTTGAGGGCGAAGAGCAGGCCGAAAATGAGGCCGCTGGTGAAATCGCCGGCGAGGTGGTCAAAGTCGCCTCGGAGGGCGCGGCGGAGAGCCTCGATACGAGCCGGCGGCCAGCGGGAGAGGTTGGCGAGGGTGCGGTTCTTGACCTTGCCCTCTTGGCGAAAGGACTCGCGCAGCAGGATGGCGGGCGGGGAGTTGCGGTTGGGGACGGTGGCGACGTACATGCCGACATAGTATCACATTCAATCTGTTATGTAAATACTATCATTAGATATTACATGCCTACATACTAAAGCTAAAACCCAAGCTACCCGACTGAGAAGACAGCCTTTACTCAAAACCCGCGGGGGGAAGATCCGCCCGAA